>DASXKG010000395.1:0-5350 GCA_036496965.1 Variovorax sp. | reverse complement strand
CGACAGCATGATGGCGCCGGCCTTCGCCGCCGCATAGTGGGCAGACGCCACCGTCCCGCCGTTCTGACCTGCCAGCGAGGTTACGTTCACGATGCGACCGTATCCGTTTGCGCGCATGTGCCTCGAGAACACTTGGCAGCTTAGGAAGACGCTGCGCATGTTGATGGCGACGATGTCGTCGAACTCTTCCACCGAGATCTCGTCGACCGGGGTGCGCTTGGCGTAGCCTGCATTGTTGACGACGATATCGGTCGATCCCCAGGCTGTGGCGATGCGGTCACGCACCTGTTCGAATGCCTCCTTCCGACACACGTCCAGGGCGGAGTATCGCACCCGATAGGCTCCATGCCCTTCCGAAGGGAATCTCGGCCACGCGACTTTGCTATGCTGGTGCGCACCGGACGCGATCCGCATCTTCCATGACGTTCCTGCTCTCTAGCTCGGTCAAGCGCAGCGCCTCGGTCGGCGTTCAGGTGCTTGCGCTGGCTTGCTTCGGCTGCGGGGACGGGCAGGGTTCACCGCCCGCGACCGCGCCGCCGCCGCCCACGGTCCTGTTCGTCAGCGCCGCCAGCTCGCCGGTATCCAGCACGGTTGAACTTCCCGGTCGCATCGAAGCCGTCCGGACGGCCGAAGTGCGGGCCCGCGTCGACGGCATCGTCGAACGCAGGCTCTACCAGGAAGGCACCGACGTACCCGCCGGCGCGCCGCTGTTCCTGATTGATCCGCGCGACTACCGCGCCCTGTTGCAGCAAGCTCAGGCGGCCCTCAGCCGCGCGCAGGCCGGGCGCGACAATGCGGCCTCGATCGTCTCCCGTTTCAAGCCGCTGGTCAGCCGCCAGGCCGTCAGCGCGCAGGAATTCGAGGCCGCGGAGACCGCGCTGCGGCAAGCGGACGCCAACGTGGCCGATGCCAGTGCCGAAGTGACGCGCGCGCAGCTGAGGTTCGAGCGCAGCACCGTGCGCGCGCCGATCGCCGGGCGTGTCGGCCGGGCCCAGGTGACCGAAGGCGCGCTGGTCAGCGCCAGCGCGGCGACGCTGATGACGCAGGTCAATCAGCTGCAGCCCATCAACGCCGTCTTCACGCAATCGAACACTGCGATCCTAGACTTCGCGCAGCAGGTTCGCGCGGGCACCGTCAAGGTGCCTGACATGGCCCATGTGGAGGTTCGGCTGGTGCTTGCCAACGGCCAGGACTATGACGAACCCGGCTACCTGGACTTCGCCGACCTGGCCGTCGATCCCTCGACCGGCACGCGGACGATTCGCGCCCAGTTCCCGAATGCCGCGCGCACCTTGCTGCCGGGCCAGTTCGTGCGCGGGCGCATCGCCGCGGGCGTGCACCAGACCGGGATCCGCGTGCCCGAGCGCGCGGTCCAGATGGACGGCAACTCGGCCAGCGTGGCGCTGGTCGGTCCGGACAGCACGGTGGTTCGGCGCAACGTCGAACTCGGTCCGCAAGAAAGCGGCGACTGGGTCATCCTCGGCGGCCTCCAGGCCGGCGACCGGGTCATTGTCGACGGCTGGCACATGGTGCGTCCGGGGCAGCAGGTGAATGCGCAGCCCGCGCCGCCGATGACCCCGCCCGCGCGCTGAGCGAAGCGCCGACCATGGATCGATTCTTCGTCCATCGCCCGGTCTTTGCCTGGGTGATCGCGCTGTTCATGCTGCTGTTCGGCTTTATCGCGGTGAAGCTGCTGCCGGTCGAGCAGTACCCCGATGTCGCGCCACCCTCGCTGAACGTGCAGGCAATCTACAGCGGCGCCGATGCCCAGACGTTGGACCGAACGGTCACCTCGATCATCGAGGACGAGATGAACGGGGTCGAGAACTTCCTCTACATGTCCGCCATCAGCCGGTCCAACGGCACGTCCCAGATCACGCTCACGCTCAAGCCCGGCACCAACCTCGACATCGCGCGCACGCAGGTCCAGGACCGCCTGAGCCGCGTCGAACCGCGCCTGCCGCTGCAGGTGCGCCAGCTGGGCCTCACCGTCACCAAGGCCTCGTCGGGCTTCCTGATGCTGATCGCCCTGCAATCCCCCGGCGGTGCGTCCGACGTGACGGCGATGGGCAATTTCGCCTCGAACAACATCGTCAACGAGTTGCGGCGCATCGCCGGCGTCGGCGACGTGCAGCTGTTCGGCTCGTCCTACGCCATGCGGATCTGGCTCGATCGCGACAAGCTCGGCGGCTTCGGCCTGTCGGCGGCGGAGGTGCTGATCGCGGTGCAGGAGCAGAACAGCCAGACCGCGAGCGGCGCACTGGGTGACCAGCCGATCGCGGGCGGCTCGGAGTTCAATGCCCAGATCGTGACCCAGAGCCGCTTCTCCACCCCGGAGCAGTTCCGCGAGATCATCGTGCGCGCCAACCCGGACGGGTCCACGGTGCGCCTCGGCGACGTCGCCCGGGTCGAACTGGGCAACGACAGCTACGGCTTCGGCTTCGCGGTCAACGGCAAGCCGGCCGCGGGCATGACGATCCAGCTGGCGAGCGGCGCCAATGCGCTGGCCGTGGCCTCCGAGGTGCGTCGGCGCATGGCCGAGCTGCAGCCGACCTTCCCGCAGGGCATGACCTGGAGCGTGCCCTTCGACACCACGCCCTTCATCACCACCTCGGTGCAGAGCGTGGTGCGCACCATGGTCGAGGCACTGCTGCTGGTCACGGTGGTGGTGTTCCTGTTCCTGCAGAGCTGGCGTGCGACCTTGATCCCGACCCTGATCGTGCCGATCGCGCTGATCGGCACCTGCCTCGGCCTCTACCTGTTCGGCATGTCGATCAACTTGCTGTCGCTGTTCGGCATGGTGGTGGCGATCGGGATCCTCAACGACGATGCGATCGTGGTCGTCGAGAACGTGGAGCGAGTGATGCGCGAGGACGGCCTCGACGCGCGCCAGGCGACGGTCAAGGCCATGGGGCAGATCTCGGGCGCCGTGATCGCCAGCACGCTGGTGCTGGTCGCGGTCTTCATCCCGATGGCCTTCTTTCCGGGGTCGACGGGCGGCATCTACCGGCAGTTTTCGGTCACGCTCACGGTGTCGATCCTCTTTTCCACCGTGCTCGCGCTGACGCTGGGTGCCGCCCTGTGCGCGGCGCTGCTCAAGGACGAGGCCACGCGCGCCCGCGAGGCCGAAGGCCGCCCACCGGGCATGGCGGGACGGCTTCTGAACCGGGTCTTCGACCGCTTCAACGCGGGCCTGGAGGCCGGCACGTCGAAATACCTCCGTGGCGTCGACACGATGCTGGGCCGGCCTGGGCGCTGGCTGCTGCTCTTCGTGGTTGCCTGCGTCGCCACGGCCTGGTTCTTCGCGCGCCTGCCGGGCGGCTTCCTGCCGACCGAGGACCAGGGCCACATCTTCGTGTCGTACACCGGCGCGCCGGGCTCGACCACGGGGCGCACCCAGCAGGCGGTCGACCAGGTCGAGGCCTTCCTGCGCCAGCAGCCGCAGGTGCGCAACGTTGCCACCGTGACCGGCTTCAGCTTCTTCGGCCAGGGCCAGTCGGCCGCGCTCTCTTTCGTCGACCTGAAGCCCTGGGGCGAGCGTCCGGGCCCTGACAACAGCGCCGGCGCCCTGGTCCAGCGCGCCAACGCGGCTTTCAGGAACATCCCGGAGGCCATGATCTTCGCGCTCGATCCGCCGGCGATTCCGTCGCTGGGCAATGCCACCGGATTCTCGATGAAGATCCAGGACCGCAGCGGCGCCGGCGGCGCGGTCTTGCAGCAGGCCAGCCAGCAGATGCTGGCCGAGGCCGCGCGCAGTCCGATCCTGGCCGGCGTGCGCCCGGATGGCCTGCCGCCTGCGCCGCAGCTCTATGTCGAGATCGACCGGGTCAAGGCCCGCGCGCTGGGGCTGCAGATCGGCCAGGTCAACCAGGCGCTGTCGCTGAGCTTCGGCGCCAACTACGTGAACGACTTCGTCTTCGAAGGCAACGTGCTGCGGGTGTTCATCCAGGCCGACGCGGCGCAGCGCATGCGCCCCGAAGACGTGCTGGCATTGCGGCTGCGCAACAACCAGAACGAGAGCGTGCCTTTCTCGGCCTTCACGCGGGTGCGCTGGATCGCGGGGCCGCAGCAGCTGGAGCGCTACAACGGCTTTCCGGCCGCCACCCTCTCGGGGCAGGCCGCGCCCGGGCGGTCGAGCGGCGCCGCGCTGGCCGAGATGGAGCGCATCGCCCAGCGCACCCTGAGCGGCAGCCTGGCCTACGAATGGACCGGCACCGCATTCGAGGAACGGCAGGCGGGCGGGCAGATCCCGCTGCTGCTGGGCCTGTCGCTGGTGGTGGTGTTCCTGCTGCTGGCGGCACTCTACGAGAGCTGGGCGATCCCGGTGTCGGTGCTGCTGATCATTCCCTTCGGCGTGGCCGGGGCGGTGCTGCTGACGATGATGCGCGGCCTCTCGGCGGACGTCTATTTCAACATCGGACTGATCACCATCATCGGGCTGGCCGCGAAGAACGCGATCCTGATCGTCGAGTTCGCGATCAAGGAAGAGTCGGAAGGCAAGGACCCGGCGACCGCCGCCAAGAACGGTGCCGAGCAGCGTCTGCGCCCGATCCTGATGACCAGCGTGACCTTCGTGCTCGGCATGATGCCGCTGGTGCTCGCCACCGGTGCCGGCGCGGCGAGCCGGCAGGCCGTGGGCACCGGCGTGATGGGCAGCATGCTCACGGCGACCTTCTTCGGGATTTTCTTCACGCCACTTTTCTATGTCTCGGCGCGCAAGTGGTTGAGCCGCAAGAAACGGCAGATTGACCCACTCGGAGGCCGGGATGAGGCGTGAGCCGCTGCTCCTGATCGCGGCGTGCTGTGTGCTGTCGGCCTGCAACCTCGCGCCGACCTATCGCGAGCCGGAAGCGCCGATTCCCGATCGCTTCGACGCTGCCGTTCCGGCGGGCAGTCGGCTCGCGAGCGAGATTGCCTGGCAGAGCTTCTTCGGCGATGCGCAACTCAAGTTCCTGATTGCCGAGGCGCTGGCCCACAACCGCGACATCGCGGCATCCGTGGCGCGCATCGAGCAAGCCCGGGCGCTGTACCGGATCCAGGAAGCCGCGCGCCTGCCGCAGGTGGATGCCGCCGCGGGGGCTGCGCGAAGCAAGGCTCCGCTCAGCTCGATCGACCCGGAGTTTCCCGAGAGCAATGCCTCCGTCCTCTTCAACCAGTATTCCGTGCAGGCGGCGATATCGTCCTTCGAACTGGATTTCTGGGGCCGGGTGGCCAATCTCGGCGAAGCGGCGCGCCGGAGATACCTCGCCACCGTGGAAGCCGATCGCGCTTTCAGGCTTTCGCTGATCGGCAACGTGGCCGCCACCTACTACGCCATCCGCGCCGGCGAAGAAGGCATCGACCTGGCCGA
>DASXKG010000394.1:0-2871 GCA_036496965.1 Variovorax sp. | reverse complement strand
AGGACATCGGACAATCCCGAGGCGACGAAGACCGTGCGCGCGGCGAGCGCCATGAGGATTCCGAAAAGCGCACACAGCATCCAGGCCGGAAAGTAGGCACCGAACAGCGCGAGCGATGGCGCACCGCGTTGCGCGCACCCGCCGAGCGCCAACGAGATCAGCGGCAGCCCGATGGCAGGTGGGTGGCGGGTCGAACCAGGCTGGCCGATCTTCTTCTTCTTCGACATGAATGCTCCTCGCGAAGACCGCAGACTAGCAAAGTCAGCCGAGACGGTCGAACCCATCCTCGCTCCAATTCTCGCTGCCGACCCCATGCCGGGCGAAAAACAGCCCCGTGGGGTCGTAGCGCGCCTTCGCGGCCAGCAGCCGGGGATAGTTGGTCCCCCAATAGGCGCGCTGCCAATCCGGCTGGAAATAGCTGCTCTCTGCGACATAGGCCCCGCCGGCCGGTGCGACCTTGCGAAGCTCGGCCATGGCCAATGCGATGCTTTCGGTGTCGCGTCGTGCTTTCGCCGCATCGGGCAGATGCCCGGCAAGTCCCGGAAACGCGGGAGGACCTTCGCTGGCAACGATGGCCAGCATGAAAGACTCCGTGACGAGCGGGTTCATCGGCGTGTCGAGCGCCGCCCTGATCACGCCCGGCTGCGCGCCTGCCAGGCCCTTCTGGAAATGCATCTCCACCGTCCAGTGGCGACTGGCGGCCACCAGCGCATCGGCCAGCGCTGCCTGGCGTTCCGGCCGCAGCAGTCGGGCTGGCATCCACAACGATTCGAAATCGTGAATCACGTGGCCGGCCTCCGGGAGGTTGGCCGCCCAGAAGAAATTCGACGCGGGTGCACCGGGGCGATCGTCATGCCGGATCTCGCCCGGCACGAACTTCTGCAGCATGGCCTGGTCCCATCGATAGCGTCCCGGCCCGGCAAAGATCGTCGGCGTCGTCATGGCGACATCGTCTTGCGACACCAGCCAGCGCAGGAAGGGCTGCCAGGTGGCTTCAGCCTGCGCCTTGTCCAGGCCCTGGAAGTTCATCCCGATGTCGAGCTGGTTGCCCGGCACGGCCTGGGCCAGTTCACCCCAGTGCGGGTTGCAGAGCTGGGCTGCGTAGAAGGCGACAAATGCCCGCATCACGCGCCGGAATGCCTCCGCGTTGTCGGCTCGGATCCGCAGCGAGACCGAGCCGAAGCTGGCCGGCAGGTCCCAGGTGCGCAGGGTGAGCCGCGTCACCACGCCGAAAGTGCCGCCGCCGCCGCCCTTGAGCGCCCAGAAGAGTTCGGGCTCGCTGCACGCATTGGCCACTCGGACCACGCCGTCGGCGGTGACGATCTCGGCCTCCAGCAGCGAGGCGCCGGCAGTGCCGAAGGCTTTCGAATGGGTGCCGAAGCCGCCGCCCTGGACCAGCCCGGCGACCCCGACCGTTCCGCATCCGCCGCCTTGCACGTAGCGGCCGGCCCGGGTCGTCACGGCGTCGTAGGTGTGCATCCAGATCGCGCCGGCGCCCACGGAGACCGCCGGGACCGGCGCTGTGCCGGCCTCGCAGCCACGCGGCATGAACGCGTCATGGACCGCCATCTCGCTCATGGCCCGGGTCCAGATCAAGAGCGAATCCGGCGCGTTGGAAGTGCCCAGGTAGGAGTGGCCGCCACCCTTGACGACCAGGCGAAGCCTGTTCCGGCGCGCGAAGTCGACCGCGGCAGCGACCTCGGACGTGCTGCGCGCCGCGACTGCATAGACGCTTGGCTGCGCCGTCCAGGCCCCCACCCAGGCGCAGGTCTGCGTCAATGCGGGGCTGTCGCCGATGAAATACGGATTCTTGAGTTCCTTGAAGAGATCGCGGCAGGGCGCGGCGTCGGGCGCGGCGCGGCAGGCTTCCAGCGGGGAATGCACCTCCAGCAGGTGGCCTGCGACGTCCTGGCCGAGCAACGCCCACTGGTCGGCGGAAGGCCATCCCGCTTCGCCGGGGCGAACCCGCGAGCCAGTGCCCGCGCCCTGCGCGGCACCCGGGTTCAGGAAGGGCAGCGCGGTCGCGGCCGCCATGTTCTGGAGTAGACGCCGACGTCGCATGCCCGATCATCGCTCTATGCCGGCCTTTGCCAAAGCGGCTCCATGCCCGGCGTCTTCATGACGCCCGCAGAGGAGCGACGGTGTATGCTTTCCTGCTCATTCCCTGGGCCTTTCCAGCCCAGCCTTCGCGTCAGCATTGTGAAAACGGAAGACCCATGAATGCCATCAAGAGCGCCCGGAAGACCATCATGGCCGACCCGAGCAGCCCGGCCGCGCGCACGCTGGCGCAGCTGGTGCTGGCCCTGGAATCCGAGACCGATTTCCCCCTGCCTGCACTCTATGCCCTGGACCTCAGGACTTTCGAGATGGCGATGGCGATGCTGCGCGAATGGCGCCTCGACCGGTACTACGCGCGCAAGGGCAGGCTGCTGGATGTGTCCTACCAGGCGAACGCCATGTCGGCCCACTAGCCGCGCCAGGCCATTGCCATGCGTATCAACCGCTTAACTCTGGGTCTTTCCGTTGCCTTCGCATTCGCAGCCGGGATGATCGTGTCGCCGTTGTCGCAGCATATGGTCGGGGTGGCGCATGCGCAGTCGGCGCCGCTTGTGCCGGCAATGATCGACCTGATGGGCATGAAGCACGGCGACTTGCCGACCACGTCCAATCCCGAGATGAATGCCCTCGGCCTTGTGACGACCGACAACGCAACCATCGGCATCCAGTCCGGCAACGTGGCCAAGCACAAGCACCCCAAGACGGACGAGATCCAATACATCATCGAGGGCAGCGGCTCGATGTGGCTTGGCGCTGAGCGCAAGGAATTCAAGCCGGGCACTCTGATCGTGATTCCCAAGGGCACGGCCCACG
>DASXKG010000393.1:0-7368 GCA_036496965.1 Variovorax sp. | reverse complement strand
CTTGTCGCCATAGAGCGCCACGCACTGGCCGCCGGCTCGCGCCTGGGCGTCGACGATGTGGCAGGAGATCTCGAGCAGGCCGAGCTGGAAGGCCTGGAACAACCCGACCGGGCCCGCGCCGATGATCAGCGCGTCGGTCTCAACGATCGGCGACATTCAGGCCGGCGCCGGGCCGCCCCAAGGCGGCCTGCGGCTCCCTCGGGGGGCAGCGAACCACACGAAGTGGGGAGCGTGGGGGCTTCATCAGATCGCGGGCTCGCCGGCATTGCGGACGGCGCGGATTTCGCTTGAAATCCTGCGAGCGGCTGTCCGCAGGTGCGGGCTGCCTCCAAGCAGACATCTGGTCCCGACCCACAAGGAGCCCCCATGAGAAGGAAACTGCCGCCGGCCGCCTGGATCCTGATCGCGATGCTGATCGGCATCGTGATCGGCTACATGGTCTTCATCAACTTCCCGGACAAGAAGTCGGCCGCCGAGATCGCCGGCTACATCTCGATCCTGTCGGACGTCTTCCTGCGGCTGATCAAGATGCTGATCGGGCCGCTGGTGTTTTCCACGCTGGTGGTGGGCATCGCCCACATGGGCGATGCGGCATCGGTGGGCCGGGTGTTCGGCAAGGCGCTGGGCTGGTTCATCACCGCCTCGCTGATCTCGCTGATCCTGGGCCTGGTCATGGCGAACCTGCTCGAGCCTGGCCACAACCTCGGCCTGCCGCTGCCGGACATCGGCTCGTCGGCCAACCTGGCGACCTCCAAGTTCACGCTCAAGGACTTCGTCAGCCACGTGGTGCCGCGCTCCTTCGTCGAGGCCATGGCCGAGAACGAGATCCTGCAGATCGTGGTGTTTTCGATGTTCTTCGGCGTGGCGCTGGCCTCGCTCGGCGAAAAGGCCCGCACCCTGATCAACGCCATCGACGAGCTCTCGCACGCGATGCTGAAGATCACCGGCTACGTGATGAAGCTGGCGCCCCTGGCCGTGATGGCCGCCATGGCCGCGACGGTCGCCGTCAACGGCCTGGGGATCCTGGTGAAGTTCGCGGTCTTCATGGGCGGCTTCTACCTGAGCCTGTTCCTGCTCTGGGGCGTGCTGACCTTCGCCGGCTTCGTCTTCCTGGGCCCGCGGGTGCTGAGGCTGCTCAAGCTCATCCGCGAGCCCTTCCTGCTGTCCTTTGCCACCGCCAGTTCGGAGGCCGCCTATCCGAAGATCCTGATCGCGCTCGACCGATTCGGCGTCAAGCGCAAGATCTCCAGCTTCGTGATGCCGATGGGCTACTCTTTCAACCTGGACGGCTCGATGATGTATTGCACCTTCGCCGTGCTCTTCATCGCCCAGGCCTACGACATGCACATGTCGATCGGCACCCAGGTCACGATGCTGCTGATCCTGATGCTGACCTCCAAGGGCATGGCCGGCGTGCCACGGGCCTCGCTGGTGGTGATCGCGGCCACGCTGAACCATTTCAACATTCCGGAGGCCGGGCTGCTGCTGATCCTGGGGGTGGACACCTTCCTCGACATGGGTCGCTCGGCCACCAACGCGGTGGGCAATTCGATCGCCACGGCCGTGGTCGCCAAGTGGGAGGGCGAGCTGCTGTCCGAGACCGATGCCGCCGCCAACGCCCGCGCGATGGACGAGGAGGCCGCCGCCACCCTCGCCCATCCGGCGCATGCCTGAGGAGCGGCCATGAGGCTGTTGCGGATTCTCGGGGCGACCTCGGCGCTTCTGGCCGGGTTGATGGGCTTGGCGCCGATGGCGCTGGCGCAGTCGGATCCCACGCCCTCGGCGCCGTCGGCGCCGGACACGTCCGACGAGCCGGCGGCCCTCACCGGCACCCTCGCCAAGGTGCGCAACGCCGGGGCGGTCGCGATCGGCTATCGCGAGTCCTCGGTGCCGTTTTCCTACCTCTCGCCGCGCGGCGAGCCGATCGGCTATTCGATCGAGCTGTGCAAGGCGCTGGTCGATGCCATGGGCGATGCGGTGCACAAGACGCTGGCGATCAAGTGGGTGCCGGTGACCGCCGAGTCGCGGGTCGACGCCGTGGCCAACGGCCAGGTCGATCTGGAATGCGGCTCGACCACCAGCAACCTGGAGCGCCAGCAGCGGGTGGCCTTCTCGCCGACCATGTTCGTCTCCGGCACCAAGCTGCTGGTGAAGAAGGACTCGCCGATCAAGTCCTTCCGCGACCTGGCGGGCCGCACGGTGGCGGTGACCCGCGGCACCACCAACGAGAAGACGATGCGCGACCTGTCCGCGAAGTTCAAGCTGGACCTGAACCTGCTGGTGTCGGCCGACCATGCGGAATCCTTCGCGCTGGTGAAATCCGGCAAGGCGGAAGCCTTCGCCACCGACGACGTGCTGCTCTACGGGCTGATCGCCCAGGATCGCGGCGCCTCGAAGGGGCCGTCCGACTACCAGGTGATCGGCGACTTCCTGTCCTACGACCCCTATGGCGTGATGTACCGCAAGGACGATCCGGAGATGCGGCGGGTGCTCGACAACACCTTCCAGTCGCTGGCCGCCGATGGCGAGATCCAGCGCCAGTACGAGCGCTGGTTCCTCAGCAAGCTGCCTTCGGGGACCAGCCTGGACCTGCCGATGAGCCCGCAGCTCGAAACCATCATCCAGACGATGGCGATCAAGCCGGAGTGAGCGCCAGGAGCCTGGGCCGCCCAGGCTCCTAGGCAGTCAGTTCGTCGGCGCGGGCCTGGGCGGCGCTGAAGTCCAGGTCGCCCGAATAGATGGCGCGGCCGCAGATGACGCCTTCGATGCCGTCGGATTCGACCGCGCAGAGCTGGTCGATGTCGGCCATGTTCGACAGCCCGCCCGAGGCGATCACCGGAATCGTCAGCGCCTGGGCCAGCTTCACGGTGGCTTCGATGTTGATGCCCGAGAGCATGCCGTCGCGGCCGATGTCGGTGTAGATGATCGATTCGACGCCGTAGTCCTCGAACTTCTTGCCCAGGTCGGCGACCTCGTGCCCGGTCAGCTTGCTCCAGCCGTCGGTCGCCACCTTGCCGTCCTTGGCGTCCAGCCCGACGATGATGTGGCCGCCGAAGGCGCTGCAGGCGTCTTTCAGGAAACCGGGGTTCTTGACCGCGGCGGTGCCGATGATCACGTAGCGCAGCCCGTCGTCGATGTAGCGCTCGATGGTGTCGAGGTCGCGGATGCCGCCGCCCAGCTGCACCGGGATGTCGTCGCCGACCGCCCGCAGGATCGCCTTGATCGCGGCGTGGTTCTGCGGCTTGCCGGCAAAGGCGCCGTTCAGGTCGACCAGATGCAGCCGCCGCGCCCCGGCCGCCAGCCACTTGCGCGCCATCGACGCCGGGTCTTCGCTGAAAGTGGTGGACTGGTCCATGTCGCCTTGCTTCAGGCGGACACAGTGTCCATCTTTGAGGTCGATCGCAGGAATGAGGAGCATGGTGCGGGATTGCGTGGACGAAGGATGGATTCGCGAAAGAATCGAATCGAAGGGTCGGCGTGAGGGGGCGGAAGGGTGCGGCGGGCGCCGCAGGGACTGCGTCAGGGATTCCAGTGCAGGAAGTTTCGATAGAGCTGCAACCCGTGGTCCGCACTCTTCTCCGGGTGGAACTGGGTGGCAAAAATATTATCGCGTGCGATGGCGGCGGTAAAGCGCCCGCCATATTCCGCCTCGCCTGCGCAATGCGCGGAATCCGCGGGCTGCGCGTAGTAGCTGTGCACGAAGTAGAAGTAGCTCTGGTCGGGCACCCCGGCCCAGACCGGGTGGCTGCGCAGCTGGTGGACCTGGTTCCAGCCCATCTGGGGCACCTTGTAGCGGCTGCCGTCGGGCTGGGTGCGGCCGCCGAGCTCGAATTTGCGAACCTGGCCCGGAATGAGGCCAAGGCCGTCGGTCGGGCCTTCGTCGCTGCGCGACAACAGCATCTGCATGCCGACGCAGACGCCGAAGAGCGGCTTGCCGGCGGCAGCCTCCAGCACCGATTCGAGCAGGCCGGAATCGGCCAGTTCGCGCATGCAATCGGGCATCGCGCCCTGGCCCGGCAGCACCACGCGCGTGGCCCGGCGCACCACATCGGGGTCCGAGGTGACGAAGACCTCCACCCCGACCTGGTCGGCCGCATGCCGGACCGCCTGCGACACCGAACGCAGGTTGCCCATGCCGTAGTCGACGACGGCGACGGTGTTGCGGGCCGGGGAAGCAGTCAGAGCGAGCCCTTCGTCGACGGAATCACGCCGGCCGAACGCGGATCGAGTTCGAGCGCCGCCCTGAGCGCGCGCGCGAAGGCCTTGAACACGGTCTCGCACTGATGGTGCGCATTGACGCCCTTCAGGTTGTCGATGTGCAGCGTGACGAAGGCGTGGTTGACGAAACCCTGGAAGAACTCGTGGGTGAGCTGGCTGTCGAAGCTGCCGATCATCCCGCTGGTGAAGGGCACGTCCATGACCAGGCCGGGCCGCCCCGAGAAGTCGATCACCACCCGGCTCAGCGCCTCGTCGAGCGGCACGTAGGCATGCCCGTAACGTCTGATGCCGGTCTTGTCGCCGACGGCCTTGGCAACCGCCTGGCCCAGCGTGATGCCGACGTCTTCCACCGAGTGGTGGCCATCGATGTGCAGGTCGCCCTGGCAGTCGATGTCGAGATCGATCAGCCCATGGCGGGCGATCTGGTCGAGCATGTGGTCGAAGAAGCCGATGCCGGTCGAGAGCTTCGAGCGGCCGCTGCCGTCCAGGTCGACGCTGACCGTGACCTTGGTTTCGGCGGTGTTGCGCGTGACCGACGCCTTGCGCGCGCCGGAGGCCACGACGGCGACGGGTGCCAGGGGAGTGTTCATAGTGAGGCTTCGAGAGCCGCGAGCAGCCGCGCGTTCTCATCGGTGGTTCCGACCGTCAGGCGCAGGCAATTCGCCAGCAATGGGTGCATTTTAGAAACGTTCTTGACCAGCACGCCGTGCGCCTTCATTGACTCGAAGGTCCGGGTCGCGTCGGGCACGCGGATCAGGATCATGTTGGCTTCGCTCGGCCAGCTCCGCACGCCTGCCAGCCGCCCGAGGCCGTCGAAGATGCGTGCCCGCTGGCGGCGGATGTCGGCCGCCTGCGCCGCGAACACCTCGGCATGCTCGAGCGCGAACAGCGCGCACTCGCAATTCAGCACGCTGATGTTGTAGGGCGGGCGCAGCTTGTCGACCTCGGCGATGATCGGCGCCGGCCCCATCAGGTAGCCCAGCCGCACGCCGGCCAGGCCGAACTTGCTGAGCGTGCGCATCAAGAGCACATGGCTGTGGCGCGCCACGCGGTCGATGTAGCTGCGTCCGGCGAAGGGCTGGTAGGCCTCGTCGATCACCACCAGGCCGCCCTGCGCCCCCTGGGCCTGGACGATGCGCTCGATGACGCCGTCGTCCCACAGGTTGGCGGTGGGATTGTTCGGGTAGGCCAGGTAGACGATGGCCGGCTGCTCGCGCGCGATCGCCGCCAGCATGGCGCCTTCGTCGAGCTCGAAATCGGCGCTCAGAGGCACGCCCACGAAGCGCAGGCCCTGCAACTGGGCGCTCATCGCGTACATCACGAATCCGGGCAGCGGCGCCAGGATGGCGGCACCCGGCAGGTCGCAAGCCATCGCCAGCAAGGAGATCAGTTCGTCGGAACCGTTGCCGAGCATCAGGCCGAAACCCTCGGGCATGGCCGCATGGCGGGCCAGCGCCAGTTGCAGGTCGGCGCTGCGATCGCCGGGATAGCGGTTGAGCGCCAGCGCGCCGAGCCGCTCGCCCAGGGCGGCCTGCAGCGCCGGCGGCAGGCGGTGCGGGTTTTCCATGGCGTCGAGCTTGATCAGGCCGCGCGCGTCCTGCACCGCGTAGGCGTGCATCGATTGGACGTCGGCGCGGATGCGGCCGAGCGCGGGCGGCGGGGAGATGGTGGTCGCGTTCATTCGGTTGTTGTCAGGGGGAGCAGCGGTAGCTGTTGCGCAAGGCGCCCAGCAGCACGAGCTGGACCGGCATGTCGGCCTCGTAGCTGTCGGCATTGCGCTTCAGTTCGGCCTGGTAGAGGGAGCGCGCCATCGCCGGCTCGAGCTTGCGTCCGTCGACGCAGAACAGCGCCTTGCCGCCCGCGCGCTGCTCGGCGTTGCTGCCTTCGCGCAGGCCTTCCATCACGCCGACCAGGTAGTAGTTGGCGTAGTTCACGCCCTCCTTCTCCTTGGCTTCGAGGGTGCGCAGCTCGCGGATGCTCATGGCCTGGGCGGCGGACGCCAGCACCAGCAACGCGGCGCCCGAGAGCCCGAGCAGAACAAGCTTCATTAACCGCGCCGGCGCGGCTTGATCAATACACATGGGTTCCCCGCAAAGACAGACCAGCCCTCGAGATCGCGCGTCACCACCGAGCGCGCGCCGACCACCGCGCCGTCGGCGATCGTGACGCCGGGCGCGATGAAGGTCTCGGCGGCCAGCCAGACGCCGTCGCCGACCCGGATGTCGTCCCAGGTCAGCGGAAAATCGGCGGCGTTGTAGTCGTGCGTGCCGGTGCACAGCCAGACGCGCTGCGACACGCAAGTGTTGCTGCCGATTTCGACCCGGCCGAAGTTGTAGATATCGACGCCGTCACCGATGGCGGTGAAGTCGCCGATGTGCAGATTCCAGGGCATCAGCACCTTGACGCCGCCGCAGACCAGCGAGCGCTCGCCGATATGGGCACCGAAGAGGCGCAGCAGAAAGACCCGCCACGGCGAGAACGCACGCGGCCCGGGCCGGCCCAGCAGGGTCCACACCACCATCCAGGTCGCCCGGCGCAGCTTGTGCCCCAGGCTCCAGGGATGCCGGCTGTTCTTGAGATCCATGGTGTCCTGTTTCACGATGCTCCCATCAGCGCGATCGCGTCCACCACGGCGTCCAGCGACCGGATCTCCCGGTGCGCCTGCGAAGCCAGCGCCGACGACGGCTGGCCCGCCATGACGATCGCCCGTTGCACGCAATCGACCAGTTCCAGTCGATCCTTGTAGCACACGCCCACCGGCAACGGCAGCAGGACCTGGTCGCGCAAGGCCGGAAGATCCGGCGCCACCACCAGGCAGCCGAGGGCGACCGCCTCGGCCAGGACACCGGAGACCCGGTAGCTGTAGGACGCCTCGTCGTACGGGAGCACCGCCACGTCGCAGGCTTCCAGGGCGCGCAGGTAGTCGGCCCGGGCGGTGGTGTCGATCAGCAGGGCGCGACCCTCCCAGCGCTGCAGGAAGTCGGTGTCGGCGGTTCCGATCAGGAGCTCGATGCCCGGCGCGAAACGCCCTTGGTCCTGGGCCTTGGCGACCTGGTCCAGCGCCCAGAGCGGTGACTTCTCGGCCCGGAAGCTCCCGATGAAGCCGATCACCATCTTGCGCTCGGCGCCTTGGCGCAGGGGCGTCTGGCG
>DASXKG010000392.1:0-3432 GCA_036496965.1 Variovorax sp. | reverse complement strand
CGGGTTCGCGTTGGGCAGCGCAAGCGGCAGCAGCGCGGCGTCGAACTGCCACTGCAGCACCGGCGCATCGAACTCGGCCGGGCAGCCCAGGATCTGCTGATAGCGTGGCGCATAGGGCGGCGCCGGGTACGGCAGCAGCAGCCGGTGCCCGCTGAAGGGACGCTCCAGCACACGGCTCATCAGCGCATGGATCGAACTGAACCAGAACTCGGTGACCAGCGGCAGCAGCGGCCCGAGTGCCACCAGGTCCCGCCCCTCGAAGAGGGCCAGCTCGCCCTCGACCCGAAAGCTCTTCTCGAGCACCGGCCCGGCCAGCCGGATGTGCTTGATCCCGAAGGCGACCGCATCGGCCAGCGTCGCGCTGGTGAGCACCGCATAGCCGAAGACACCGAAGTCCGAGATGCGCTGGCGCTGGCCGGCCAGGAGGCCGATCGCCGGCTCCGGCGACAGCCGCAGGGCGTTGCCGAAGAGCGCGATCTTCTGCCGGTGCGTGATGTTCGCTTGCGGGTCGGCCCAAGCCTCAGGCGGAATTCCCGTGCCGGCGAGCAATGCGGCGGCAGGGATGCCGAGCTCCGCCAGCGCGGTGATGAGCGCAGCCAGACCCAGCATGCTATGCAATGGCGCATCGAGGTCGCTGCCGTAGCGGGCCTCGACGTGCAGATCGGCGAACGGGCGGGCAAGGACAGGGTCGGCCATGGTTTTTCCGACAAATGTTGTTTGGCAGATTTTCACCCGAATGTGTCGAACTTGGACCTAGGCGATCCATCCCAGAAGGCCTAAATTCGCAACAAACCATCCGGAGACACGCCTTGAACGACACCACCGATCTGTTGCACGCAGCCAATGCCGCCGCTGCCAACGAGCGCGTGCAGCAACTCTTCACCGCGCAGCAGGCGGCGTTCCTGGCCGACCCCTGTCCGAGCGCCACGTCGCGCCGGCAACGCCTCAAGGCCCTGAAGCGCCAGGTGCAGCGCTACCAGGACCGGCTGGCCGATGCCATGAGCAGCGATTTCGGTTTCCGCTCGCCGGCCGAATCCAAGATGCTCGACCTGCTCGGCTCGATGCTCGAGGCGAACCATGCGATCTCGCACCTGCGCCGCTGGATGCGGCCCAGCCGGCGCTCGACCGAGTTGCTGTTCCTGAGCAATCGGGTGCAGGTGCGCTATCAGCCCAAGGGCGTGGTCGGCGTGATCGTGCCCTGGAACTTCCCGGTCTACCTGGCGCTCGGGCCGCTGATCGCCGCACTGGCCGCGGGCAACCGCGTGATGATCAAGATGCCGGAAGTCACGCCGGCCACCAACGCCGTGCTGAAGGCCCTGCTCGGGGAGGTCTTTGCCGAGGACCTGGTGGCGCTGGTCGGCGAGGAACTGGCCGATCCGAACGTGTTCACCTCGCGGCCCTTCAACCACATCGTGTTCACCGGCTCGCCGGCAGTCGGGAAGATCGTGATGCGCTCCGCGGCCGAGAACCTGACGCCCGTCACGCTGGAGCTCGGCGGCAAGTCGCCGGCCGTGGTGACGCGCAACTACCCGGTCGGCGATGCGGCCACGCGGATCACCCACGGCAAGTCGGCCAATGCCGGGCAGATCTGCGTCTCGCCCGACTACGCGCTGGTGCCGCGCGAACGCACGGAAGATTTCATCGCCGGCGTGCGGCGTACCTTCCGGCGCTTCTACGACAACCGCACCGACGGCAATGCCGACTACACCGCGGTCGTCAACGACCGGCAGTTCCAGCGCATGCAGTCGGTGCTCGACGATGCGCGCGCCAAGGGTGCGAAGATCGAATCGCTCGCGCCCGCGGGCCTCGGCCGCCAGATGCCGCTGCACATCGTCACTGGCCTGCGTCCGGACATGCGCGTGATGCAGGAGGAACTCTTCGGCCCGATCCTGCCGGTGGTGCCGTACGACACCATGGACGAGGCCATCGCCTTCATCAATGCCCGCCCGCGGCCCTTGGCGCTCTATTGCTTCAGCCACGACAGCGCCGAGCGCGACCGGCTGCTTGCGCACACCCATTCGGGCGGCGTAGCCGTCAACGACTGGGGCTGGCAGGTGGTGAACCACGACGCACCCTTCGGCGGCATCGGCAATTCGGGCATGGGCACCTACCACGGGGTGGAAGGCTTTCGCGAGTTGTCGCATGCGCGCACGGTGTTCCAGCGCCAGCGCTTCTTCCCGATCGACCTCTTCTATCCGCCCTATGGCGGCTTGGTGCAGCGCCTGGCCCTGAGCTTCTTCCTCGGCCGTGCCGATCCCCAGCTGGGCTCTTCCGGCACGCCCGGAGCCGACGCCAGGACGACATGAGCGCAGCGCCGGGGCGCCCCAAGCAAGCTCGCACCGCAGTGCGCAACACGAAGGTACTCCGATGACCACCGACGCCTTCGACTACGTCGTGGTCGGCGGTGGCTCGGCCGGCTGCGTCGTGGCGTCGCGCCTGAGCGAGGACCCCGAGGTCACGGTCTGCCTGCTCGAGGCCGGTGGCACGGACGCGAGCGTGCTCGTGCAGGCGCCCGCCGGCGTGGCGCTGACGCTGCCCACGCACATCAAGAACTGGGCCTTCCAGACCGTGCCGCAAAAGGGCCTCAACGGGCGGCGCGGCTACCAGCCGCGCGGCAAGGTGCTGGGCGGCTCGAGCTCCACCAACGCCATGCTCTACGTGCGGGGTAATCGCTGGGACTACGACCACTGGTCCGCGCTCGGCAATCCCGGCTGGTCGTACGACGAGGTGTTGCCCTATTTCCGGCGTGCCGAGCACAACGAGACGCATGTCAGCGACCCCTTGCACGGCAGCGGCGGACCGCTCAACGTCGCCGAGGCGCGCAGTCCGAGCGCGTTGAACGAGGCCTTTCTCGCCGCAGCCGCGCTGAACGGCGTCCCGCCGGTTGCCGACTACAACGGCGCCGAGCAGTTCGGCTCCTTCATGTACCAGGTGACGCAGAAGAACGGCGAGCGCTGCAGTGCGGCCAAGGGCTACATCACGCCGCACCTGTCGCGGCCGAACCTCGAGGTCAAGACTCAGACGACGAGCTCGCGCATCCTCTTCGAGGGCAAGCGCGCATGCGGCGTCGCCTACACGCGGGGTGGCCAGGAGATGCAGATTCGCGCCAGGCGCGAAGTCATTGTCTCGGCCGGCGCGTTCGGCTCGCCGCAGCTGCTGATGCTGTCGGGCATCGGCCCCGGCCCGCTGCTGCAACGCCTGGGCATTCCGGTGTTGCAGGACCTGCGCGGCGTCGGCGAGAACCTGCAAGACCACATCGACCATGTGCAGAGCTGGCGCGCTTCGAGCGATTCGCCCACCTTCGGCGTTTCGCTGCGCGGCGCAGTGAAGCTGTCCGCGGCCATGCTCGAATGGAAGCGCCAGCGCACCGGCCTCGTCACTTCGAGTTTCGCCGAGTCCGGCGCCTTTCTGCGTTCGTCGCCGGAGGTCGCC
>DASXKG010000391.1:0-6449 GCA_036496965.1 Variovorax sp. | reverse complement strand
CGAAAAGACGCGGTAGGTGGTGCCCCGGGCCCGCACGTTCGAAAATCCGAGCACCGCGCGCTGCGGCAGCTGCGCCTGGTCGGCCGACTCGAAGATCCGGTTGCCGTCGATCGACCACACCTGGACGATGAATTCGAAATTCTGCTCGCCGCCGCCCAGGCCGCCGACCGTCGCGCTCGGGGGCAGGCCGGCACGCAGCGACAGCGCCATCTGCTGCATGTGGTGGTCGAAGATGTCGTCGGCCTGCGACAGCACGGTGCGGTAGGCCACGAAGGCCTGGGTGCCGGCCGCCAGCACGATCGCCGCCAGCAGGAACCACAGCAGGCGCGCGCGCAGCGATTTCATGAGGTGGCGGTCATTCCTTGGGCACCATGTAGCCCACGCCGCGCACGTTGCGGATCAGGTCGGCGCCGAGCTTCTTGCGCAGGCCGTGCACGTACACCTCGACCGCATTGCTGCTGATCTCGTCCTTCCAGCTGTAGAGCTTCTCCTCCAACTGGGCGCGCGACAGCACCATGCCGGGCCGGGCCAGCAGCGGCTCCAGCACCGCCCATTCGCGCGCCGACAGCAGCACCGGCTGGCCCCCGACCGAGACCTCGCGCGTGGCCGGGTTGACGCTCACCCCCATGTGTTCGTAGACCGGCTCCGCCCGGCCCGAGGCGCGGCGCAGCAAGGCGCGGATGCGGGCCAGCAGTTCATCCAGGTCGTAGGGCTTGAGCACGTAGTCGTCGGCGCCGGCATCGAGGCCTTCGATGCGCTGCTGCACCGAGTCGCGCGCGGTGGCGATCAGCACCGGCATGCGCTGCTTGCGGCTGCGCAGCGCACGCAACACGTCGAGCCCGTCGCGGCGCGGCACGCCGAGATCGAGCAGCACCAGGTCGTATTGCTGGGTGCGCAGCGCGGCGTCGGCGGCATCGCCATCCTTGACCCAGTCGACGGCGTATTGCTCGGCGCGCAGCAGGTCGAGCACGGCCTCGCCGATCATGACGTCGTCTTCGAGCAACAGAAGTCGCATGGTGGATTCTTCCGCAAGGGGCCAGGCAGCGATGGTAGCGGCTGCTCAGAACAGGTTCTCACAACAGCGCGCGGACCTCGCGCGCCGCATCGAAGAGCAGCGGCAGCAGATCGCGCCGCACGGCTTCTTCCTGGTGCCGGCCGCTGGACAGCACGACGTTGAGCGCTGCCGCGGTGCGCCCCTGCATGTCGCGCAGCGGCACGGCCAGCGCCTGCACGCCGAGTTCGTGCTCCTCGCTGGCGAAGCAGTAGTCGCTCTTGCGCACCTGCGCGATCCGCTGGCGCAGCAGGCGCGCCTGGGTGATGGTCTGCGGTGTCAAGCGGTGCAGCGGCTGGCTGCGCAGCCACCCAGCCAGCGCGGCCGGGCTCATCGCGGCCAGCAGCACCCGGCCGGTCGAGGTCGCGTGGGCCGGCAGCCGGGCACCGAGGTGCAGACCGTACGCCAGCACCCGCGCCGCAGCGCCGGCGCTGCCGCTGCGCGCCACGATGACCACCTCCTCGCCATCGAGCACCACGGCCGAGAACGACTCTCCGGTCTGTGCCGCCAGCCGGTTCAAGGTCGGCTGCAAGGCCCGCGGCAGCCGCGACGAGGCCAGGTAGCTGCCCGAAAAGCGCAGCACCTTCGGCGCCATCCAGAAGTAGCTGCCATCGGTCTCGAGATAGCCCAGGTGTGCCAGCGTGAGCAGATGGCGCCGCGCAGCCGCGCGCGTCAGGCCCGCGCGCTCGGCGGCCAGGGTGGCATTCAGGCGTTGGCGCTCGGTATCGAAACTCTCGAGCACCGCCATGCCCTTGGCGATGCCCTCGATGAAATCGGCTTTGGCGATCGTCATGATGAGCGAAGTCTTGCGCGATCATCGCGCAAGTACTCCCATGATCGCACAGAGCTTGAAATCCCGTGCACTCCGAAGTCCGAAGCGCCCTACGCTAGCGTCTCCAACAGGAGACAAAGCATGCGAACACAGGTTGCCATCATCGGTTCCGGCCCGGCCGGCCTCTTGCTCGGCCAATTGCTCTACAAGGCCGGCATCGACAACATCATCATCGAGCGCCAGAGTGCCGACTACGTGCTCGGGCGCATCCGCGCGGGCGTGCTGGAGCAGATCACCATGGACCTGCTGGCGCGTGCCGGCGTCGATGTGCGCGCCAAGGCCGAAGGCTTGCCGCACGAGGGCATCGAGTTGCTCTTCAAGGGCGCCCGGCACCGCATCGACCTGCACGGCCTGACCGGCGGCAAGCAGGTCACGGTGTACGGCCAGACCGAGGTCACGCGCGACCTGATGGAAGCCCGCCAGGCCGCGGGCCTGCCCACGATCTACAGCGCATCGCCGGTCAGCCTGCATGATTTCGACGGCGCCAGCCCGCGCGTGCGCTACCAGAAGGACGGCGCCACCCACGAGATCGAATGCGATTTCATCGCCGGCTGCGACGGCTACCACGGCATCAGCCGCGCCAGCGTGCCGGAGGCGGCACTGCGCACCTACGAGAAGGTCTATCCCTTCGGCTGGCTCGGCGTCCTGGCCGACGTGCCGCCGGTCTCGCACGAGCTGATCTACGCCAACACCTCGCGCGGCTTCGCCCTGTGCAGCATGCGCAGCGCCGCCCGCAGCCGCTACTACGTGCAGGTGCCGACCGAGGAGAAGGTCGAGAACTGGAGCGACGAGGCCTTCTGGAACGAATTGCGCGCCCGGCTCGATCCCGAGGCGCGCGAACGCCTGGTGACCGGCCCTTCGCTCGAAAAGAGCATCGCGCCGCTGCGCAGCTTCGTGGCCGAGCCGATGCGCTTCGGCAGCCTGCTCCTGGCCGGCGACGCGGCCCACATCGTGCCGCCCACCGGCGCCAAGGGCCTGAACCTGGCGACTGCGGATGTCGGCTTCCTGTCGCGCGCGCTGGAGATCTTCTACCGCGAGAAGTCCGCCTCGGCGCTCGACCGCTACTCCGACCTCTGCCTGCGCCGGGTCTGGAAGGCCGAACGCTTCTCGTGGTGGTTCACCTCGCTGATGCACCGCTTCCCCGACACCGGCGAGTTCGGCCAGAAGATCCAGGAAGCCGAACTCGACTACCTGGTGCATTCGCAGGCCGCTTCGACCTCGCTGGCCGAGAACTACGTCGGCTTGCCGATGGAAGATTTCTAGGCTTGCATCAGCCGCCACAGCCGGTCCGGCGTGAGCGGCATGTCCAGGTGCAGCGCGCGATCGGCCATGCCGTGGCGCGCCAGCGCATCGGCCACCGCATTCACCACCGCCGGCGTGGCGCCGATGGTGCCGAGTTCGCCCACGCCCTTCACGCCGAGCGGGTTGTTCTTGCACGGCGTCGACTCGTCCATCTCCATGCGGAACATGGTGGCGATGATGTCCGCACGCGGCGCCGCGTAGTCCATCAGGCTGCCGGTGAGCGGCTGGCCGGTCTCGGCGTCGTACACCACGCGCTCGCACAGGGCCTGCCCGATGCCCTGCACCGCGCCGCCCTCGAGCTGGCCGCGCACGATCATCGGATTGACCACCCGCCCCACGTCGTTGACCGAGGCATAGGTCAGCACGCTGACCTCGCCGGTCGGCGGATCGAGCTCCACCTCGGTGACGTGGCAGCCGTTCGGCCAGGTCGGACCGGACACCGTGCTGGTCGAGTCGACGAAGATCTCACCCTCGGCCTGCTTGCCGGCCAGGGTGAAGAGGTCGAGCGCGAGGTCGGTGCCCGCCACCTTGAACAGGCCCGCCGCGTAGCTGACGTCCGCCGGCGACACCTCGAGTTCCTGAGCCGCCAGTTCGCGCGCCTTGTCGATGGTGCGCTCGGCGCCGATGCGCACCGCCGAGCCGCCGGTGAAGAGCGAGCGCGAGCCGGCGCTGCCGAAGCCATTGCCGCGGTCGGTATCGCCCATCACGATGCGCACCTGTTCGATCGGCACGCCGAAGGCATCGACCACCAGTTGCGCCAGCGTGGTCGCAATGCCCTGCCCCATGGCGTTGACCGCCGAGAACACTTCGATGATGCCGTCGGCGCGCACCGCCACCGTGACTCGCTCCTCGAACACATTGCCGCCGGTCCATTCGAGGAAGGTCGCGATGCCCAGGCCGCGCACCTTGCCCTGGCGCTTCGATTCGGCCGCCCGGGCGTCGAATCCCTGCCAGTCGGCCAGCGCAAGCGCCTGGTCCATGACCGACTCGAAGCGGCCCGTGTCGTAGACCTGCTGCATCGGGTTCTTGTAGGGCATCTGTTCCGGCCGGATGAAGTTGCGCCGGCGCAAGGCGATGCGGTCGATGCCGGTCTGGCGCGCCGCCTCGTCCATCAGGCGCTCCATCGTGTAGATGGCTTCGGGCCGACCGGCGCCGCGGTAGGCGCCGGTCGGCGAGGTGTGGGTCAACACCGCCTTGAAATGAAAGTCGATGGTCTGGATGTCGTAGACGCTGGTCTGTACCCAGGGGCCGATCAGCAACTGGATCGCCACGCCCGTGCCCGTGGCATAGGCGCCGACATTGGCGTGCGTCTTGATGCGCAGTCCCAGGATCTTGCCGTCGGCCTCGAGCGCGAGTTCGGCCCGGGCCTCGATGTCGCGGCCGTGCGAGCTCGAAAGGAATTCCTCGCTGCGGTCGGCCACCCACTTGACGGGGCGGCGCAGCTGGAGCGCCGCATAGGCGACCGCGATGTCCTCCGGGTAGGCGCCGGTCTTCATGCCGAAACCGCCGCCGACGTCACCGACCACCACCCGCACCTTCTCCTTGGCCAGGCCGATCGCGGCGCAGACCGCGTCGCGCACGCCGGTGGGCATCTGGGTGCTCATGCGCAGCGTGATGCGCTCGGAGGCGGTGTCGAAATCGGCCAGCACCGTGCGCGGCTCGATCGTGAGCGCGACCAGGCGCTGATTGACCACATCGAGCGCCACCACGTGGGCCGCCCGCGCAAAGGCCGCCGCCGTCGTCTCGCTGCTGCCATGGCGCATTTCGGCGGCGATGTTGCCCGTGGCTTCGTCCCAGACCAGCGGCGCGCCATCGGCGGTGGCACCTGGCAGGTCGACGACCATCGGCAGATCCTCGTAGTCGACCATCACGGCCTCGGCGGCGTCGCGCGCCTGCGCAGCCGTCTCGGCCACCACGATGGCGACCGGTTCGCCCACGAAGCGCACCCGCTCCAGCGCCAGGACGCGCCGCACGGGCGTGGCGCAGTCGGAGCCGTCAGCGCGCTTGAATCCGGCCGCGCCGGGCATCGGCTGCACGCCCGCCTGAGCCAGGTCGGCCCCGGTGAAAACGCCCAGCACGCCCGGCATGGCCACTGCCGCGGCGGTATCCACCGCGCGCAGATTCGCATGCGGATGCGGCGAACGCACGAAGCACAGCCAGCTCTGGCCGGGCAGCGACACGTCGTCGGTGTATTGGCCGGCACCGGCCAGGAGGCTCTCGTCTTCCAGCCGTCGGACGGCGTGGCCGCTGCCGAAGCGCGTGGGGTTCGTCGAAGTGGTCAACATGGTCCTTGAGGGGTCTGTTTGCGCGCGCCGGGGCACGATTTCCCCGGGCGCAGCGACGACTATAGGGTCTTCGTGCGGATTCGGCTTGCGCCGACGCCGGGCGGGCGGAACCCGTGTATACCTTGGGCCATGCAACTGCCCTGGCTCGACCCCAGCGACCCCTTGCCGGACGCCGCGCAGGCCTGGGGCGACGCCGATCCCGTGCCCGGCCTGCTCGCCGCGGGCGGCGGCCTCGATGTCGCCCGGCTGCTGCAAGCCTACGGCAACGGCATTTTTCCGTGGTTCAGCGAAGGCCAGCCCATCCTGTGGTGGAGTCCGGATCCGCGCATGGTGCTCAAGGTGTCCGATTTCGCCCTGCACCGGTCGCTGCGCAGGACGCTCGCGAACTTCCGCGCCGGGCCGCGCTGCGAGCTCCGGATCGACCATGGCTTCGGCGCTGTCATCCAGGCCTGCTCGCAGGCGCCGCGCGCCGGCCAGACGGGCACCTGGATCCTTCCCCAGATGGTGGATGCCTATACCGCCCTGCATCGCGCCGGGCATGCGCACAGCGTGGAGACCTGGATCGACGGCGAGCTCGCGGGCGGCCTGTATTGCGTCGCGATCGGGCGCGCGGTGTTCGGCGAATCGATGTTCGCGCGCCGCCCCGACGCATCGAAGATCGCGCTGGCGGCGCTGATCTGCTTGTGCCGCCGGCATGGCATCGAGATGATCGACTGCCAGCAGAACACGGCCCATCTGGCCAGCCTGGGCGCGCGTGAAATGCCGCGCCGGGACTTCGTGTCGCACGTCGCCCACGCTCGGCATCTCGGCGTCCCTGCGTGGCGCTTCGACCCCGTATACTGGAACGAACTCCTGCTTGCGCGACCCCCCTCCTCGACGTGACGCACCTCAAGGATCTCCCGCTCCACACGCTGCAGTTCTACGCGACGGCGCCCTATCCGTGCAGCTATCTGCCGGACCGGCAGGCGCGCTCGCAAGT
>DASXKG010000390.1:0-6615 GCA_036496965.1 Variovorax sp. | reverse complement strand
ACGACCAGACCACCAATCCCGGTGTCGTGCTTGCCTTCTCCAAGCTCGCCTCGCAGCCGGACATGGTGGCCTTCCTGGGCTCCATCCGATCGACGCAGGTGCACGCCATGGCACCCGACGTCCTGAAGATCGGCAAGCCGGTCATGATCGGCGGCACCGACCCGGCGCTCACGCACATGGGCAATCCCTGGCTGTTCCGCTTCCGGCCCAACGACTCCTACTCGGGCAGCGTCATCGCCGCCTACGGCGTGCAGACGCTGGGCAAGAAGAAATGGGCCGTCGTCCATTCGACCGATGCCTTCGGCACCGCCGGCGGCAAGGCGCTGACCGACGCCCTGGCCAAGCTCGGCGGCACCAGCGTCGTGCTCGACCAGGGC
The DNA here is from genome assembly GCA_036496965.1 of Variovorax sp. Classification (GTDB taxonomy): domain Bacteria; phylum Pseudomonadota; class Gammaproteobacteria; order Burkholderiales; family Burkholderiaceae_C; genus Variovorax. Next base: position 6,238 of record DASXKG010000390.1, on the reverse strand, counting down.
TATGCCAACCAGAGCCAGGACTTCACGCCGGTGGTGCTGGCGATCAAGCAGTCGGGCGCGGACATCCTGGGCTCCTACTTCACCTTCGAGAACGACCTGGGGGTGTTCGCCCGCCAGCTGCGCCAGCTCGGCGTGACCATCCCCTACATCGGCTCGCCGTCGATCGTCAACATCACGGCGCTGAAGCTGGCCGGGCCGGCGCTCTACGGCACCTTCGGCGTGGCCGACTATGCCGAGGAATCGAGCGATGCCGCCAAGGCCTTCGGCAAGGCCTATCGCGACGTGGCCAAGATCACGCCGGACAACCAGTCCTCCTGGACCTACGACGCCATCAACGTGCTGGCCAAGGCCATCAACCAGGCCGGCAAGACCGATCCGGCGGCCATTCGCAACGCCATCCTCGCCATCCGCGGCCACCAGGGCGCCGAGGGCGAATACAACTTCGACGCCAACGGCGACGGCTTGCACGGCTACAACATCGTCAGGAACGACAAGGGCACCATCGTCTTCGACAAGCACGTCGAATCGACTTCCTGATCCCCGATGGATCTCGCCCTCCAGCTCTTCTTCACGGGCTTGGGCATCGGCGCGGTCTACGCACTGGTGGCGCTCGGCTTCGTGCTGATCTTCCGGGCCACCAACGTCGTCAACTTCGCGCAGGGCGAGTTCTCCATGGTCGGCGCCTACCTGATGGTGGTGTTCGCCGTCGACCTCCAGTGGCCCTACGGCTGGGCCTTCCTGGCGGCGCTGGCCGGGATGGCGCTGCTCGGCGTGATCTTCAACCTGGGCGTGTACTACCCGCTGCGCAACCGCAGCTTCCTGCCGGTGATCATTGCCACCATCGGCGCTTCGATCTTCCTGTCGAACACGGTGCTGGCGCTCTACGGGCCGCAGCCGCAGGCGCTGCCGGGCTGGTTCGATACGCCCGGCATCCAGATCGGGCCGGTGTATCTGGACAGCCAGTATCTGTTGATCATGGTCGTGACGCTGGTGCTGGTGGCCTTCAACTTCTGGTTCTTCGAGCGCACGCTGCTCGGCAAGAAGCTGCAGGCCACCTCGCAGGACAAGGAGATGGCCTCGCTGCTCGGCATTCCGGTGGCCAGCATGATCATGCTGACCTTCGTCTACTCGGCGCTGCTGGGCGGAGTGGCCGGCATCCTGGTCGCGCCGATCCTGTTCGTGTCGATCCAGATGGGCTCGACCATCGCGCTGAAGGCCTTCGCCGCGACCATCATCGGCGGCTTCGGCGATGTCAAGGGCGCCATCATCGGCGGCCTCGCGTTGGGCGTGATCGAAACCTTCGGCGCGGCCTATGTCTCGGTGCCGTACAAGGACGGCTTCGCCTTCCTGGTGCTGGTGGCCTTCCTGATCTTCCGACCGCAGGGCATCTTCGGCGAACGCGTGGCGGAGAAAGCGTGAGCCGTAGGCGGGTTGCGGGCACACTGGGCTTCGCGGCGCTGGCGGCGCTGGCCATCGGCGCCGTCACCCTGCTGCCGATGGAGGACTACACGGTCCACATCCTGGTGCAGACGGCGACCTTCGCGATCGCGGTGTTCGGCCTCACGGTGGTCCTCGGGCTGTGCGGCCAGATCAACCTGGCGCAGGCCGCCTTCTTCGGTTTCGGCGCCTATGCGGTCGGCCTCGGCACGGCCGATCTGCACCTGAACTTCTGGGTCGCCCTCACGATGGGCGCGGCCGTCGCGCTGGTGATGGGGGCTTTCCTCGGCATGACCACGCTGCGCCTGGGCGGCCACTACCTGGCCATGGTCACGATCAGCTTCCAGCAGATCGTGACCCTGATCATGGTGAACTGGATTGCCGTCACGCACGGGCCGGACGGGATCGGCAGCATCCAGCGGCCGACAGGGTTCCAGTCGCCGCAGGCTTTTCTCGGGCTGTGCGTGTTCGCGGTCGCGCTGTTCGGCTACCTGGTGTGGCGATTGCCGCAGACGCCGATCGGCCGCTCCATGCGCGCGGTGCGGGACAACGAACTCGCTGCCGGCGTCGCGGGCATCAATGTGTACAGGGTCAAGGTCGCGGCCTTCGGGCTGTCGGCGCTGCTCGGGGGCATCGGCGGCGGCTTGTTCGCCGGTGGGTTCGCCTACGTCAGCCCCGATCAGTTCAGTTTTGCGGAATCGATCGTCTTCATCACGATGGCGCTGCTGGGCGGCGTGGCGGCGCCGGTCGGCGCGCTGATCGGTACCGCCCTCCTGATCGTGCTGCCGGAAAGCCTGCGCTTCCTGAAGAGCGTGCCGGGGCTCTACCTGGCGATCTACGGCTTGTCGATCATCCTGATCATCCGCTACATGCCCGACGGCATCTGGGGCTTCGTGCAGCACCGCGTGCGCCGCTGGCTGGCGCCACCGCCGTTTGCCGATGCGCCCGCGGACCTGAGGCTCGCGCCGCCCCCTGCGCAGCCGGGCAGCCAGGCCGCGCCGGCGCTCGAGGTGCGCCGGCTCTCCAAGCACTTCGGCGGCGTCAAGGCCGTGGACGAGATCTCGTTCTCGGTGCAGCGCGGTGAAGTGCATGCGCTCATCGGCCCGAACGGGTCCGGCAAGACCACCACCTTGAACGTGCTTTCCGGCATCTACGCCGCCACGGCCGGCAGCGTGCTGCTCGGCGGGCGCGACGTGACGACGCTGCCGCCGCACGCGCGCACCGCGGCGGGCCTGGGCCGCACCTTTCAGAACATCCGGCTGTTCCGCTCGATGACTGCGCTCGAGAACGTGGTCATCGGCGCCGCGCAGCCGGGCAGCCGGATCGCGCCGGGCCACGATGCGCTGGTCGAACGCGCGCGGGCCGCGCTGGCCTTCGTCGGCCTGGAGGCGCGCGCGAACGAGCTGGTGACGGGTTTCTCGTACGGGCATCAGAGGTTGATCGAAATCGCCCGCGCGCTGGCGGGCAACCCCGCGCTGCTGCTGCTCGACGAGCCGGCCGCGGGCCTCAACTCGACCGAGAAACTGGGCCTGCGCGATCTGCTCAGGCGCATCGCCGAGCGCGGCCTGACCATCCTGATCATCGACCACGACATGACGCTGGTGACGGAAGTCGCCGAGCGCATCACGGTGCTGAATTTCGGCCGCCGCATCGCTGACGGCCTGGCGGCCGAAGTGCTGCGCCAGCCCGACGTCATTGCCGCCTACCTCGGAAGCGAACCCGATGCCCCTGCTTTCGCTTGAAGGACTGGTCGTGCGCTACGGCGAGATCGAGGCGCTGCGCGGCCTGTCGCTGGCCATCGAGGCGGGCGAGGTGGTGACCCTGCTCGGCGCCAACGGCGCGGGCAAGTCGACGACCCTGCGCGCCATCTCCGGGCTGCTCAAGCCGGCGGCCGGCGAGCTGTCGTTCGACGGCCGATCGACCGCCGGCCTGTCGCCCGAGGCCATCGTCAAGCTCGGCATCGCGCACGTGCCCGAGGGGCGGCGCCTGTTTCCCGGACTGAGCTCGCGCGAGAACATCATCCTCGGCGCGTCCAGCCGCGGCCGCATCGCAAAGGCGCAGCTGGCCCGCGAATCGGACGAGATGTTCGATCTCTTCCCCGACATCCGGCCCTTCGCCGACACGCTGGGCTGGATGCTGTCGGGCGGGCAACAGCAGATGGTGGCCGTGGCGCGCGGCCTGATGGCCCGGCCGCGCCTCTTGCTGCTCGACGAGCCGTCCCTGGGCCTGGCGCCGGTGATCGTGCAGAAGGTGTTCTCGATCATCGGCGAGATCCGGCGCCGCGGCACCACCGTGCTGCTGGTCGAGCAGAACGCGCGCATGGCCCTGTCGGTGGCCGACCGAGGCTACGTGCTCGAAACGGGCCGGCTCGCGGTCTCGGGCAAGCCGGCCGAGCTGTGGTCCGACGATGCGGTGCGCTCGGCCTACCTGGGCGGCCGGATCGAGAACGGGGCCTGACATGCCAGCGTCATGCTTGCATGATCGGCCCGTATTCATCTCTTGTCTATGGGGCCAATTTAAAGAATTTCATTGATCGATGCGCGCCTGAGTCCTACATTCCCATGCGTCGTCGTCGAACTGCATACAGGCAAAGGAAAACGTCATGTCCAACGAAGCAGAAGCACAGTGCCCGTTCTCGGGCGGAGCGAACAGGCACACCGTGGCCGGAGCTCCGGCGAACGCAGGCTGGTGGCCCAACCAGCTGAACCTGGGGGTCCTGCACCAGCACAGCGCCAAGTCCGACCCCATGGGCGAAGGCTTCAACTACGCGGAGTCGTTCAAGAGCCTCGACCTGGACGCCGTGGTCAAGGACCTCCATGCCCTGATGACCGATTCGCAGGATTGGTGGCCCGCCGACTACGGCCACTACGGGCCGCTTTTCATCCGCATGGCCTGGCATGCCGCGGGCACCTACCGCATCGGCGATGGTCGCGGCGGGGCCGGGACCGGCGCGCAGCGGTTCGCGCCCCTGAACAGCTGGCCGGACAACGGAAACCTGGACAAGGCGCGCCGCCTGCTGTGGCCGATCAAGCAGAAGTACGGCCGCAAGCTGTCCTGGGGCGACCTGATGATCCTGACCGGCAACGTCGCGCTGGAGTCGATGGGCTTCAAGACCTTCGGCTTCGCCGGTGGCCGCCCGGACATCTGGGAGCCGGAGGAAGACATCTATTGGGGCCCGGAGGGCAAGTGGCTGGGCGACGAGCGCTACACCGGCGAGCGTGACCTGGCCAACCCACTGGCCGCGGTGCAGATGGGCCTGATCTACGTGAATCCGGAAGGGCCGAACGGCAATCCCGATCCGCTCGGCTCGGCGCGCGATGTCCGCGAGACCTTCGCCCGCATGGCCATGAACGACGAGGAGACCGTGGCGCTCACCGCCGGCGGCCACACTTTCGGGAAGACGCACGGCGCGGGCGACGCGGCCCAGGTCGGCCGGGAGCCGGAGGGCGCCGAGGTCGCGGAAATGGGCCTCGGCTGGAAGAACAGCTTCGGGACCGGGGTGGCTGGCTACGCCATCACCAGCGGCCTGGAAGGCGCCTGGACGCCCACGCCCACCCGCTGGGACAACAGCTACTTCGAGACCTTGTTCGGCTACGAATGGGAAGTGACCAAGAGCCCTGCGGGCGCCAACCAATGGAAGCCCAAGGGCAACACGGGCGAGGGCACGGTGCCCGACGCGCATGACCCGAAGAAGCGCCATGCCCCGATGATGACCACGGCGGACATGGCCATGCGCATGGACCCGGCCTACGAGAAGATCTCGCGCCGCTTCATGGCGAATCCGCAGGAGTTCGCCGACGCCTTCGCCCGCGCCTGGTTCAAGCTCACGCACCGTGACATGGGCCCGCGCGCGCGCTACCTCGGCGCGCTGGTGCCGAAGGAAACGCTGATCTGGCAGGATCCGATCCCCGCCGTGGACCATCCGCTGATCGATGACAAGGACACGGCGGCGCTGAAGGCCAAGGTCCTCGCCTCGGGCATGAGCATCCCGCAGCTTGTCGGCACGGCCTGGGCCTCGGCCTCGACCTTCCGCGGCGGCGACAAGCGCGGCGGCGCCGACGGCGCGCGCATCCGCCTGGCGCCGCAGAAGGACTGGGAGGCCAACCAGCCGGCTCAGCTGGCGAAGGTGCTGACGACGCTCGAGGGCATTCAGAAGGAGTTCAACGGCCGGCAGGCGGGCGGCAAGAAAGTCTCGCTTGCCGACCTGATCGTGCTGGCCGGCAACGCCGCGGTCGAGGCCGCGGCGAAGAAGGCCGGCCAGGACGTGAAGGTGCCTTTCACGCCGGGCCGCATGGACGCCTCGCAGGAGCAGACCGACGTCGAATCCTTCGCGCCGCTGGAGCCGCAGGCCGACGGCTTCCGCAACTACCTGCGCAAGGGCCTCGAGGGCTATGCGGCCGAGCTGCTGGTCGACAAGGCGCAGCTGCTGACGCTCACCGCGCCGGAAATGACGGTGCTGATCGGCGGCCTGCGTGCGCTCGACGCGAATGTCGGCCAGGCCAGGCAGGGCGTCTTCACCCAGCGCCCCGGGAGCTTGTCCAACGACTTCTTCGTGAACCTGCTCGACATGCGCACCAAGTGGCAGCAATCGCCGACCGAGGGTGTGCTGGAGGGCCGCGACCGCGCGAGCGGTGAAAGCAAGTGGACAGCGACTGTGGTGGACCTGGTCTTCGGCTCGAACTCCCAGCTGCGGGCGCTTGCCGAGGTCTACGCCTCCAGCGACGCGCAGGGCGTCTTCGTGCGTGACTTCGTGGCGGCCTGGACCAAAGTGATGAACCTCGGTCGTTTCGACTTGAAGTGA
>DASXKG010000389.1:0-4641 GCA_036496965.1 Variovorax sp. | reverse complement strand
CGGCCGCGGCTTCGTCGACCGCGTCGGATTCGAACAGCTCGGGCACGTACAGCCAGAGCTCGGCCAGCGCGCGCTCGATGCGCCGGCGCGATTCGTCGCTGCCGTCGCCCAGGCGCACCATCCAGTCGGCCGCATGCTGCTGGTGGTAGCGCGCCTCCTTGACGGCCTTGCCGGCGATGCCCGCCAGCTCGGCGTCGCTGGAGTCGCGCAGCCGTTCCCAGAGCAGCTTCATCAGCGTGGCGAGCATCGCGTTGCGCGCCACGGTGAAGGCGAAGTCGCCGCGCGGCAGTTCCGCCAGCGTCAGGTTGCGGTAGTCCTTCTCGTCGCGCAGGAAGGCCAGCTGGTCCTCGTCGTGGCCGCGGCCTTCGAGCTGGCCGGCATGCGTGAGCACGGCGCGCGCCTGGCCGATCAGGTCGAGCGCCATGTTGGACATCGCGATGTCCTCCTCGAGGATCGGCGCATGGCCGCACCATTCGGCGATGCGCTGGCCGAGGATCAGGCAGGTGTCGCCGATGCGCAGCAGGTACTGCACGCCCGGGTTGTGGTCGATGGAAATGGATGCTTGCATGGCGCGCCTGTCACATGTGGTCGACCGAGCCGGGCAGCTGGTAGAAGGTGGGATGGCGGTAGACCTTGTCTTCCATCGGATCGAAGTACATCTCCTTGTCGGCCGGATCGCTGGCCACGATCTGCTCGGAGCGCACCACCCAGACACTGGTGCCTTCCTGGCGCCGGGTGTAGACGTCGCGCGCCATCTGGATGGCCATCTTCGGGTCGGCTGCATGCAGGCTGCCGCAGTGCTTGTGGTCCAGGCCGGAGCGGCTGCGCACGAAGACTTCCCACAGGGGCCATTCGGCGGCGGTCGACGGGTTCGGGTTGCTCATTGCGTTGTCCTTGTCGGGTATATCAGGCGGCGATGGCCGCGGGCGCGGCGCGCTTGGCCGCATGGGCGAGTGCGGCATCGCGCACCCAGGCGCCGTCTTCCCAGGCCTTCACGCGGGCCGAGAGACGTTCGCGGTTGCAGGGTCCGTCGCCGCCGACCACGCGCCAGAACTCGCTCCAGTCGATGGCGCCATGGTCGTGATGATCGCGCTCGGCGTTCCACTTCAGTTCGGGGTCGGGCAGCGTGACGCCGAGCACCTTGGCCTGCTCGACCGCGGCATCGATGAACTTGGCGCGCAGGTCGTCGTTGGAAAAGCGCTTGATGCCCCAGCGCATCGACTGCGCCGAGTTGGGCGACTGGTCGTCCGGTGGGCCGAACATCATGATCGACGGCCACCACCAGCGATTGACCGCGTCCTGCACCATCGCCTTCTGCGCCTCGGTGCCATGCTGCATCATGGTCAGCAGGGCCTCGAAGCCATGGCGCTGGTGGAAGCTCTCCTCGCGGCAGATGCGGATCATGGCCCGCGCGTAGGGCGCGTAGGAGCAGCGGCAGATCGGCACCTGGTTCATGATCGCCGCGCCGTCGACCAGCCAGCCGATGGTGCCCATGTCGGCCCAGGTGAGCGTCGGGTAGTTGAAGATCGAGCTGTACTTGGCGCGGCCGGTGTGCAGGGCGTCGACCATCTGGTCGCGCGAGGTGCCCAGCGTCTCGGCGGCCGAATACAGGTACAGTCCATGCCCCGCCTCGTCCTGCACCTTGGCCAGCAGGATCGCCTTGCGCTTGAGCGACGGCGCGCGGGTGATCCAGTTGCCTTCGGGCAGCATGCCGACGATCTCGGAATGCGCATGCTGGCTGATCTGGCGCACCAGCGTCTTGCGGTAGTGCTCGGGCATCCAGTCCTTGGCCTCGATGAAGCCGCCGTCGTCGATGCGGGCGTCGAAGCGCTGCTCGAGCTGCATCTGCTCGGCCGAGCGGATGGCTTTCTTGGCGTCGTCTTCCTTCGGCGCCGTGTCCATGGCTTGCGTGTACATGTCGGGTCCTTTCGGGAACTACTTCGGTCGCTGGTCGATCACGCGGCGGGCCTTGCCGGTCAGCGTGCGTTCGATGGTGTCGGGGGTGAGCACGTTCACCGTGGTCGAGATGCCCACCAGGGTCTTGATGCGCTGCTGCAGCCACTGCGTGATCTCGCGCAGCTCGGCGGCGCCGGTCGATGCGGCCGCCTGCGGCTGCAGTTCGCACTGCACCACCACCGTGTCCAGCAGGCCCTCGCGCGCGACGCTGATCTGGTAGTGGCCCGACAGCTTGGCATGCTGCAGCACGATCTCCTCGATCTGGGTCGGGAAGACATTCACGCCGCGGATGATCAGCATGTCGTCGGAGCGGCCGACGATCTTGCCCATGCGGCGGAAGCTGCGCGCGGTCGGCGGCAACAGGCGCGTCAGGTCGCGCGTGCGGTAGCGGATGATCGGCAGCGCTTCCTTGGTGAGCGAGGTGAAGACCAGTTCACCTTCCGAACCGTCGGGCAGCACCTCGCCGGTCTCGGGGTCGACGATCTCGGGATAGAAATGGTCTTCCCAGATCACCGGGCCATCCTTGGTCTCGATGCATTCGCTGGCCACGCCCGGGCCCATCACCTCGGACAGGCCGTAGATGTCGACCGCGTCGATGCCGGCCTTGCCTTCGATCTCGCGGCGCATGGCCTCGGTCCAGGGCTCGGCGCCGAAGATGCCGACCGACAGCGAACTCCCGCGCGGATCCAGCCCCTGGCGCACGAACTCCTCGATGATCACCTGCATGTAGCTCGGCGTGACCATGATGAGGTCGGGCCGGAAATCGCGGATCAGCTGCACCTGCTTCTCGGTCTGGCCGCCCGACATCGGGATCACGGTGCAGCCGGCCCGCTCCGCGCCGTAGTGCGCGCCCAGGCCGCCGGTGAACAGCCCGTAGCCGTAGGCCACGTGGACGATGTCGCCGCGCCGCCCGCCCGCCGCCCGGATCGAGCGCGCGACCAGGTCGGCCCAGTTGTCGATGTCCTGTTTGGTGTAGCCGACCACGGTCGGCTTGCCGGTGGTGCCGGAGGACGCATGGACGCGCGACACCTGCTCGCGCGGCACCGCGAACATGCCGAAGGGATAGTTGTCGCGCAGGTCCTTCTTGGCCGTGAAAGGGAACTTCGCGAGGTCGCTCAGCGCCTTGAGATCGCCGGGATGCACGCCCTTGGCGTCGAAGGCCTGGCGGTAGTGCGGCACATGGTCGTAGGCATGCTGCAGGGTCCAGCGCAGGCGTTGCAGCTGCAGCGCCTGCACTTCGTCGCGGCTGGCGGTCTCGATGGCGTCCAGGTCGCCGGCGGCGGGTTTTTTGACGGGCATGGTCGTGTCTCCAGGGGCGGCTCACCCGGCCACGGCCGGCTTGCCTTTGATTGTGTAGGAACGGCCACGAAACAGAGCGACGCGTTCGCCGCGCTGGTTCGTGATTTCGCTGTCGTAGACGCCGGTGCGGCCGGCCTTCGACATCTCGGTGCTGCGCGCGGTCAGCGCGTCGCCCTCGCGCGCCGGGGCCACGAGATCGATCGAGAAGCCCGAGGCCACCGTGAGTTCGTTGTATGAATTGCAGGCGTAGGCAAAGGCGGTGTCGGCCAGCGCGGCCAGGAAGCCGCCATGGCAGGTGGCATGGCCGTTGAGCATGTCGCGGCGCACGCTCATGGTCACGGTGGCCCGGCCGGGGCCGATCTCGACCACCTCCATGCCCAGGCCCTGCACGGCGTGGTCGCTGGCGAACATGCGCTCGCGGACCACTTCCGCGGTCTGTTGCGGTGTGCGTTGTGTCATGGTGTCAGGCCGGCGCCGGGCCGCCCCAAGTCGGCCTGCGGCCCCCTCGGGAGGCAGCGACCACACGAAGTGAAGGAGCGTGGGGGCGACATTCAGCGGTCCTCGAAGCGGGGTGCGCGCTTGGCTGCGAAGGCGGCGACGCCTTCGAGATAGTCGTGTGCGCTGCCCAGCTGCGCCTGCACGCGCGCCTCTTCGTCGAGGGCCTGGTCGAGCGTCAGCTGCTGCGCATCGTCGATGGCGCGCCGGGTTGCGGCCAGCGCCTTGACCGGCATCGCCGCCAGGCGCTGCGCGAGCTTGCCGGCCTCCTCGGCGAGGGCGGCGTCTTCCACGCATTGCCAGATCAGGCCGATGCGCTCCGCGTCGGCCGCAGCCAGCTTGTCGCCGAGCATCGCCAGCCCGAGGGCGCGCGCCCGCCCGACCAGGCGCGGCAGCAGCCAGGTGCCCCCGGTGTCGGGCACCAGGCCGATCTTGGCGAAGGCCTGGATGAAGCTGGCCGAGCGGCCGGCCAGCACGAAATCGCAATTCAGCGCCAGGTTGGCGCCGGCGCCGGCCGCCACGCCGTTCACCGCCGCGATCACCGGCACCGGCATGCTGCGCAGGCGCTGCACGAGCGGCTTGTAGAGCAGCTCGATGGTCCGGCCGAGGTCCTTGGGCGGCTCGCCGGCGGGCGACGGCGCGACCATCGGATCGGACAGGTCCTGGCCGGCGCAGAAGCCCCGTCCCGCGCCGGTGAGGACGAGGCAGCGCACCTCGGCATCGGCCGCTGCGGCATCGAGCGCGCCGCGCAGCTGGTCGTGCATGGCGCTGGTGACACTGTTCAGGGCGGCCGGGCGGTTCAGGCTCAGCGTCAGGACCGGGCCTTCACGGGAGGCGAGAACAAGTGCGTCGGACAAGCGTGTCTCCTGTCTGGGAATGCGGGGAAAAAAA
>DASXKG010000388.1:0-10696 GCA_036496965.1 Variovorax sp. | reverse complement strand
TTCGATCGCGAAATCACGGTCGCTGACCGCGTCCAGGCTGTTCTGGCAGACCTCGTCCATGCCCAGCGCCCGGGCCACGGCTTCGCGGTCGAGCGGGTAGCTGGTGCCGGCCAGCGCGGCGGCGCCCAGCGGCAGCCGGTTCACGCGGCGGCGCACGTCGGCCATGCGTTCCGCGTCGCGCGCGAACATCTCCACATAGGCCAGCATGTGGTGGCCGAAGCTCACCGGCTGGGCCACCTGCAGATGGGTGAAGCCGGGCAGGATCACCTCGACGTTCTTTTCGGCGAGGTCCAGCAGCGCCGTCTGCAGGTCGGCCAGCAGGCCGGCGATCAGGTCGATTTCGCCGCGCAGCCAGAGCCGCACGTCGGTGGCGACCTGGTCGTTGCGGCTGCGCCCGGTGTGCAGCCGTTTGCCGGCGTCGCCGACCAGCTGCGTCAGGCGGGCCTCGATGTTCAGGTGCACGTCCTCCAGGTCGAGCTTCCAGTCGAAGGCGCCGGATTCGATCTCCGCGCCGATCTGCGCCATGCCGCGCCGGATGGCCGCATGATCGTCGGCGCCGATGATCCCCTGCGCGGCCAGCATGCCGGCGTGCGCCAGCGAGCCTTCGATGTCCGCCTGCCACAGCCGCTTGTCGAAGAAGACGCTCGCGGTGTAGCGCTTCACCAGGTCGCTCATGGGTTCGGAGAACAGGGCGGACCAGGCTTCGGATTTCTTGTCGAGTTGGTTTTGGGTCATGGGGGACGTTCTGAAGGCAATAATCGGTCGTCACCCTGTGTTTCAAGCGATGAACAACCCGTGGATTTTATCGGCCGACACTGCGCCGGCGTCCAAGTTGCCGCCGGCCCCCGCTGCGTTGCGCACGCGCGCGCCGGCGCGCCCCGGTGCGGCCATCTTCGACGCCTGCCAGGTCGGCGTGGTGCTGCGCGCGGTGCTCTTCGTCGAGACCGTGGTCGCAGTGGCGACCATGTTCCTGGCCCCGGGGCTGACCGAGTGGCTGCTGCTCGCCGCCACGGTCACCGGCGGTGCGCTGCCCGCCACCTTGCTCTGGCTGCTGGCCGCATGCGCGATGAAAAGGATACTGGGCCGCCTGGGGCTGCGCACCCAGTATGCGGTCGGCATGCTGCTGGGCGCGCTGGCGGCGCTTTACGGTTGCGGCCTGCTGCGCCTGACCGGCGTGATCGGCAGCTCGCCATGGCTGGCCAGCGCGTTGGCCGGTGCGCTGTTCGCGGCGCTGCTGATGGCGGCCCTGGTGCTGCGCGCGCGCGGGCAGACGCCGGCGGCCACCACGGCGCGTCTGGAGGAACTGCAGTCGCGCATCCGCCCGCACTTCCTGTTCAATACCCTCAACAGTGCCATCGCGCTGGTGCGCGAGGAACCGGCCAAGGCCGAGGCCATGCTGGAGGACCTGAGCGAGCTGTTCCGACAGGCGCTCGCCGACCCGGGCGAGTCGGTCACCCTGGCCGACGAGATTGCGCTGGCCGAGCGTTACCTGGCGATCGAGCAGGTGCGCTTCGGCGAGCGCCTGCGCATCCGCTGGGACATCGATCCGGCGGCCAACAGCGCCCGGCTGCCACCCCTGCTGCTGCAGCCGCTGGTCGAAAACGCCGTCAAGCATGGTGTGGAGCCGAGTCCCGAGGGCGCTCGGCTGCGCATCCGGACGACGCGTCGCGGCACCCTGGTGCTGGTCGAAGTGATCAACAGCCTGCCGCCCCTGCGCTGGGCCGACGCGCCGTTGCCGCGCGGCCATGGCATCGCCCTGGACAACGTGCGCGACCGGCTGCGGCTGCTGCACGACATGCAGACCCAGTTCAGCGCCGGGATGGACGACAAGAGCTATCGCGTGCGCATTGCGATTCCGGCCGAGCCATGAGCGCCGCGCCGGGCCGCCCCAAGCAAGCTCGCGCCCCCTCGGGGGGCAGCGAGGACACGAAGTGCCGAGCGTGGGGGCGGACATGAGCGCCACGTTGAGCACGTTGCGAGTCCTGATCGTCGACGACGAGCCGCTGGCGCGCGCCCGGCTGCGCGCCCTGCTGGCCGATTGCCAGTCCCCGAGCGCCGAAGTCGTGGCCGAGGCCGGGCACGGGGAGGGCGCGATGAAGCAGCTTGGCCAGGCGCGCTTCGACCTGGTGCTGCTCGACGTCCACATGCCCGGGATCGACGGCGTCGAGCTGGCGCGCCGGATGCGCCAGCAGCCGCACGCGCCAGCGGTGGTCTTCGTCACGGCCTATGCGGCCCATGCAGTGACCGCCTTCGAGCTCGAAGCGGTCGACTACCTCACCAAGCCGGTTCGCGCCGAGCGCCTGCAGCAGGCCCTGCAGAAGGTCGAGCGGCATCTGAAAGAGCGCCGGCCGCCGGCACCCGAGACGCAGGAGGCCCTCTTGATCCAGGACCGCGGCCGGACCGAACGCGTCCCGCTGTCCGAAGTGCTCTATCTGAAGTCGGAATTCAAGTACCTCACCGTGCGAACCGCCACCCGCAGCCACATCTTCGACGGCTCGCTGGCAGAACTCGAGGAGCGCTATGCCGCGCGCTTCGTGCGGGTGCATCGCAATGCCCTGGTCGCGCGCGCTGCGATCCGGGCGCTCGAGAAGTACGACGACGGGGAGGACGCGGAGGGCTGGGCCCTGCGGCTGGACGGGGTGCCTGAGCCGGTGGTCGTGTCGCGGCGCCAGTTGTCGACGGTGCGCGAGGCGTTGAAAGACGTCAGGACCTCCTGAGTGCCCCTAACCGGTGTTGCGCAAGCCAGCCGCCACCCCGTTGATCGACATGTGGATCCCGCTTTGCAAGCGCTCGTCGATCTGCCCGGCGCGATAGCGGCGCATCAATTCGACCTGCAAGTGATGCAAGGGGTCGATGTAAGGGAAACGATGGCGGATCGAGCGCTGCATGTCGGCATTGCCTTCCAGGCGCTGCTTCGCGCCCGTGATCAGGTTCAGCGCTTCCGAGGTGCGATGCCATTCGGCGTCGATCATCGAGAACACCTTCTGGCGCAGCTTGCGGTCGGCCACGAGCTCCGAGTAGCGCGAAGCCAGCGCGAGGTCGCTCTTGGCCAGCACCATGTCCATGTTCGACAGCAGGGTGCGAAAGAAGGGCCATTGCGCATACATGCGCTGCAGCAGCGCTTGCCGCTCCTTGCGCGCCGCGGGATCGGCCGCGGCAGCCAGGAACTTCTCGATCGCCGAGCCGAAGCCATACCAGCCCGGCAGGGTCAGCCGGCATTGGCCCCAGCTGAAGCTCCACGGCACCGCGCGCAAGTCGTCGATGCTGCGGCTCGGATTGCGTGAGGCCGGCCGCGAACCGATGTTCAGCTCGGCGATCTCGCGGATCGGCGTGGCGCTGAAGAAGTAGTCGCCGAAGCCCGGCGTTTCGTACACCAGCGCGCGGTAAGCCGACATGCTGGCCGAAGACAGTTCGGCCGCCGCCGAGACGAAGGCCGCCGGCGCGGCCTTGGCGGTGGGCAGCAGCGTGGCCTCGAGCATGGCCGCGACCAGCGTCTCGAGGTTGCGCCGGCCGATCTCGCGGTTGGCGTATTTCGATCCGATCACCTCGCCCTGCTCGGTCAGCCGGATCTGGCCGCGCACCGTGCCGGGCGGCTGCGCCAGGATCGCCTGGTAGCTCGGGCCGCCGCCGCGCCCCACCGTGCCGCCGCGGCCGTGGAACATGCGCAGCCGGATCGGCACGCTGCTGCCGGCGTTCAGCTCGTCGAACATCGCCACCAGCTCGAGGCCGGCGCGATACAGCTCCCAGTTGCTGGTGAAGATGCCGCCGTCCTTGTTGCTGTCGCTGTAGCCCAGCATCACGTCCTGCTCGGCGCCCGAGCGCTTGATCAGGTCCTGGATGCCCGCCAGCGCATAGAAGGCGCGCATGATCGGCGCCGCGTTGCGCAGGTCGCCGATGGTCTCGAAGAGGGGCACCACGATCAGGTCGCAGGTGGCGTTCTCGGCCAAGGTGCCGCGCAACAGGCCGACTTCCTTTTGGAGCAGCAGCGCCTCCAGCAGGTCGCTCACCGTTTCGGTGTGGCTGATGATGTAGTGCCGGATGGCCGCCGCGCCGAAGCGCGCCCGCGCGGCGCGCGCGGCGGCGAAGATGGCGAGCTCGCTCTGCGCCAGGGCCGAGTAGTCGGCATCCGGGACGCGCAGCGGACGGGCGTCGTCGAGCAGGCGCAGCAGCAGCTTCTGCTTGTCTTCTTCTGCCAGCGCGGCATAGGCAGGCTCGATGCGCGCCGTGGCCAGCAGTTCCGCCACCACGGCCTCGTGCTTGTCCGAACTCTGGCGCAGGTCCACCGTCGCCAGGTGGAAGCCGAACACCTGGACCGCCCGGATCAGCGGATGCAGCCGTGGTGTGGCCAGCACCGCGCCATGCTGGTCGACCAGCGATTCCTCGATGGTGTGCAGGTCGGCCAGGAATTCCTCGGCGGTCTGGTAGGGGTTCTGGGGCGCCACGGCATGGCGTGCTGCCTCGCCGCCGGTGAGCTCGCGCAGCGTGGCGGCCAGGCGCGAATACATGCCGGTCAGCGCACGCCGGTAGGGCTCGTCGATGCGGTGGTCGTTCTTGTCGGGCGAGCGCTCGGCCAGCGCCTGCATTTCGACCGATACGTCGACCAGCGTGGCCGACAGCGACAGTTCGCCGCCGAGGAAGTGCACCTCGGTCAGGTAGTGGCGCAGCGCCAGCTCGCACTGCCGGCGCAGCGCGTATTCCAGCGTCTGCGCCGTCACGTTCGGATTGCCGTCCCGGTCGCCGCCGATCCACTGCCCCATGCGCAGGAAGGTCGCGACGTTGGGCGCCTTGGCGCCCTGGGCCAGCGCCAATTCCAGATCGGCATAGACGCGCGGAATCTCGCGCAGGAAGGTAGCTTCGTAGTAGCTCAGCGCGTTCTCGACCTCGTCGGCCACGGTGAGCTTGGAGAAGCGCAGCAGCCGCGTCTGCCACAGCTGCGTGACGCGGGTGCGCATCTGGCTTTCGTTCTCGGCGTACTCGAGCGGCGTGAGCGCGTCCTTCTTGCCGGCGAAGGCGAGCTGGCGCAGTGCGATCTCGTCGCGGGCGGTGAGCAGCTGTGCGATGGCCCGTTCGGCATCGAGGATGCTCTTGCGCTGCACCTCGGTCGGATGCGCGGTGAGCACCGGCGAGACATAGCTGCGCGCCAGCGCCTCCAGCACCGTTTCGGACTTGATGCCGGCCTTGCGGATGCGGGCCAGCGCGGTCTCCAGGCTGCCCTCGGCGCTGTCGCCGGCCCGATCGGCCTCGGTGCGGCGGCGGATCTGGTGGCGGTCCTCGGCCAGGTTGGCCAGGTGGCTGAAGTAGGTGAAGGCGCGGATCACGCTCACCGTCTGCGCCGCGCTCAGGCCCTTCAGCAGATTCTTCAGCGCCCGGTCGGCGGCATGGTCCGCGTCGCGCCGGAAGGCCACCGAGAGGGTGCGGATCTTCTCCACCAGCTCATAGCTCTGCTCGCCCTCCTGCTCGCGGATCACGTCGCCGAGAATGCGGCCCAGCAGCCGGATGTCGGCGATCAGCGGCAGGTCATCGTCGCTGGGGCGGCGCTTCGGCACAGCAGCAGCGGGGGCAGGGCTGGTCTTCATCCGGGATATCTCCTCGTCGTTGTGTCGGCGCCGACGTTGCTGCGATGCAACATGCTAGCATCCTGCGGGAATGCCAACTCACTGGAAGAAGGCCTTGAGCAACATCGTCATCGCCACGCGCGAAAGTCGCCTGGCCTTGTGGCAAGCCGAACATGTCAAGGCGCTGCTGCAAGAAAAGGGCCACCAGGTGGCACTGCTCGGCATGACCACCCGCGGCGACCAGATCCTCGACCGATCGCTCAGCAAGGTCGGCGGCAAAGGCCTGTTCGTGAAGGAACTCGAACTCGCCCTCGAGGAAGGCCGTGCGGACATCGCCGTGCATTCGCTCAAAGACGTGCCGATGGACCTGCCGCAGGGCTTCGCGCTTGCCTGCGTGCTGGAGCGCGAAGACCCGCGCGACGTGCTGGTCTCGCCGCGCTTCGCGTCGCTGGCCGCGCTGCCGCAGGGCGCGGTGGTCGGCACGTCGAGCCTGCGCCGCGTCGTGCTGCTGCGCGCGCTGCGCCCCGATCTGCGCATCGAACCCTTGCGGGGCAATCTCGATACCCGGCTGCGCAAGCTCGACGAGGGCCACTACGACGCGATCGTGCTGGCGGCTGCGGGGCTCAAGCGGCTGGCGCTGGAAAGCCGCATCCGCGAATGCTTCGAGCCCGACGTCATGCTGCCCGCCGCCGGCCAGGGCGCGCTCGGCATCGAGGTCCGCGCCGACCGACTCGACCTGCTGGCGTTGCTGGGCCCGCTGGGCAGTCGGATCGATCTGCTCGCCACCGCGGCCGAGCGGGCGGTGAGCCGGGCCATGGGCGGCAGCTGCTCGATGCCGCTGGCGGTCCATGGGCGGTGGCAGGGCGATGGCAGCCTGCGCCTCGATGCTGCATGGGGTGAGGCCGAAGGTCGCGTCGCGCTGGTGCGGGTCCACGATGCGCGGCCGGCTCAGGACATGGCACAGGCTGAAGCGCTGGGCGCGGCCGTCGCCGGCCGACTGCGAGCGGCCGGCGCGAGCGGATGACGCCGGCCAAGGTCCTGGTGACGCGCCCGGCGCGCGAGGCGGCGCGCTGGGTGCGCGACTTGCGCGCCGCCGGGCTCGACGCCGTGGCCCTGCCGCTCATCGCCATCGAGCCGCTCGACGACCCGTCCGCGCTGCATGCCGCTTGGCAGAGGCTGCCCGAGTGCGACGCCCTGATGTTCGTCAGCGCCGCGGCGGCCGAGCATTTCCTTGGTGACTCGGGCCTGCGCTGGCCGGCGCGGCCGCGCTGCTGGTCGACCGGCCCGGGCACCACCCGCGCGCTGCGGGAAGCGGGCGTGCCCGCATCGGCCATCGATGCGCCGCCGGCCGATGCGCCGCAATTCGACTCCGAAAACCTGTGGGCGCTGGTTCGGCCGCAGGTCCATCCTGGAAGCCGGGTGCTGATCGTGCGCGGCGGCGACGCCTCCGGCCAGGCCGCCGGCCGGGACTGGCTGGAGCGCGAAATCGCTGCCGCCGGGGGCAGCGTCGACACGGTCGCCGCCTACCGTCGCCTGGCGCCGGCTTTTGGCGATACCGAGCGGCAGCTGGCCGTCGAAGCAGCGGGCGGCGCCGCGATCTGGCTGTTCAGCAGCTCGGAGGCGATCGGCAACCTGTGCCGCGCGATGCCGGCCCTGCACTGGCGGCAGGCGCGGGCGATCGCCACCCACGAACGCATCGGCGAAGCTGCGCGGGACGCGGGTTTCGGCCTTGTTCGCGTGTGCCGTCCGGCCAGGGAGGCGCTGGTAGCGTCGATAGAATCCTTCGCATGAGCGACGCTTCCGTCTACAACGAGCCGCTGCCCCCCACCGAGTCTTCCGCGCCTCGGGCGCTGGTGCCGGCCCCTGCCGTGCAGACCGACCCCGCGGTCGCGGTGCTGCTGGCGCGCCTGGCCTTTGCCCTGCTGGCGCTGGTGGCACTGGCTTCGTTGATCATCGTCCTGGCGCTCTGGCAGAAGGTCAGTGGCATGCAGGAACAGTTGGCGCGCCAGAGTGCCGATGCGCTGGCGCAATCGATGGAAGCGCGCACCCTCGCGCGCCAGGCGCAGGAAGTCGTGCGCGACACCTCGGGTCGCCTGGCACTGGCCGAATCCCGCATCGGCGAGGTCGCACTGCAGCGCGCGCAGCTCGAGGACCTGATGCAGAGCCTGTCGCGATCGCGCGACGAGAACCTGGTGGTCGACATCGATGCCGCGGTCAGGCTGGCGCTGCAGCAGGCGCAGGTCACCGGGAACGTGCAGCCGCTGCTGGCGGCGCTGCGGGCCGGCGACCAGCGCATCGCCCGCGCCGCCCAGCCCCGGCTCGCACCGCTGCAGCGCGCCATGCAGCAGGACGCCGATCGCCTCAGCACCAGCGCCAGCGCCGACAACGCAGAGGCGCTGCAGAAGCTCGATGAGCTCATCCGCAGCGTCGACGCCCTGCCGGCGCTCAATGCAGTGGCCGCGCACGGGCCGGGCGGAGACGCCTGGCAGGCCGAGCCGCTGCGCGCCAACGCGCCCTGGTGGGAGCGCTTCCTCTATGTAGTGCGCAGCGAAGCGCGCTCGCTGGTCCGCGTGGGCCGCATCGAGCGCCCCGAGGCCGTGCTGCTCACGCCCGAGCAGACCTTCTTCCTGCGCGAGAACCTGAAGCTCCAGCTGCTCAACGTGCGCCTGTCGCTGCTGTCGAGGCAGGTCGACACGGCCCGCGCCGACATGGTTTCCGTCCAGGCCTCGATCAACCGGTATTTCGATCCGGCCTCGCGCCGCGTACAGACGGCCGCTACCCTGGTGCAACAGGTACTGGCGCAGATCCGGAACACCGAACCCCCGCGCGTCGACGATACCCTGGCCGCCCTTGCCGCGGCCGCCGCAGGCCGCTAGGGCGGCAGCGAAACCATGCGCGCGGCTCTCTGGTTCCTGGCCCTGTTCGGCATCGCCGCCGCGGTGGCGCTGTTCGCGGGCAACAACCAGGGCACGGTCACCGTCTTCTGGCCGCCCTGGCGCGTCGACCTGTCGCTGAACCTCGTGCTGCTCCTGTTGCTGGCGGCCTTCGTGTTGCTGCACCTGGCCTTGCGCGGGCTGGCGGCGCTGTTCTCGCTGCCGCGGCAGGCCCGCCAGTGGCGCCTGCAACAGAAGGAGCGTGCCCTGCATCTGGCGCTGCTCGATGCCGCGGCCCAGTTGCTGGCCGGCCGCTTTTCGCGCTCGCGCCGGGCGGCGCAATCCGCGCTGGCGCAGGAGCGCCGTCTCGAGGCGATGGAAGCCGGCCTGCCGCATGCCCAGCAGGTGCGGGTACTGGCGCATCTGCTGGCCGCAGAGAGCGCCCAGTCGCTGCAGGACCGGCCAGCACGGGAGGCCCACTTGCAGCAGGCCCTCAACGAAAGCGCGGAACGCGGCGTCGGCGTGGCGCCCGAAATGCGCGAAGGCGTGCAGTTGCGCGCCGCGCGCTGGGCCCTCGACGAGCGCGACGCGCCCGCTGCCCTGGCCCGTCTCGGCGAGCTGCCGCAAGGCGCCCAGCGGCGCACGCTGGCGCTTCGGCTGCGCTTGAAGGCGGCGCGCCAGGACCGGCGCACACTCGAGGCACTCGAGACCGCACGGCTGCTGGCCAAGCACCGCGCCTTTTCGGACGCCGCGGCCGAAAGCATCGTGCGCGGACTGGCGACCGAGCTGCTGTCCGGCGCCCATGATCCGGCGCAGCTTTTGCGCGCCTGGGCCGAGTTCGAGTCCTGGGAGCGCGAAATGCCCGAAATCGCCATCCATGCCGCCCAGCGGATGGTGGCGCTGCGCGGCGACCTCTCGCTCGCCCGTGCCTGGCTGCTGCCGGTCTGGGAGCGGATGGTCGAGCAGCCGCACAGCCTGGGCGAGGCATTGCGGGTGAAACTGATCCGCGCGCTCGAGGCCGGGCTCGATTCGGTGGACGCCGACTGGCTGGCACGGATCGAATCGGCGCAACGCAACAACCCGCGCGATCCCAATTTGCAGTACCTGGCGGGCATGGCCTGCATGAAACGTCAGCTCTGGGGCAAGGCGCAACAGTTGTTAACGCAGGCCGGGCTGGGCTTGCAGGATGTCAATCTGCACCGACGGGCCTGGCAAGCGCTGGCCCAGTTGGCAGAAGCGCGTGAGGACGCGGATCAGGCGACCGCTGCGTGGAAGCGGGCCGCGCAAACTGAAAGCCCCTGAAAGCCAAGAAGCTCGGGGCTTTGTTGCTATATTTTAGATAGCATTGAGAATCGACAGTCGGCAAACGGGACCGACGGAGGCGCGATTTTCCGGCCTCCGCTGACACAGCTTCGGGCTTTTTTATCTGACAAACGTTCTAAGCCGAGAAAGGGTTTGAGTCGCCCCGACAGGTGAGGTACAGTCGTAACTGTTTGCAAAAGTATTCATTTCCAGGGACACGATGCGGGAGCTGCACTTGAAGCACTTATATCTACATGCCGCGGTCCTGGCTTCGGCCGGTTTGCTGGTTCAAGGCTGCGCACCGCTGGCGCCGGGCTTTGCCTCGGCCAGCAACGACGCCGCCAGTGCGGTCTCGCCTTCGGGCTTCTCGACCAAGGACATCGATCCCCCGCCGGCAGGCGCCTTGACCGAGATCACGCCGGCCTTGATCACGGCCCAACGCGCGGCCACGGCGCAGACGGAGCTGAATACCGAGGTCAAAGCACTGGTCGGTACGGTTCCGCCTTACCGCATTGGTCCCGGCGACGTGGTCGGCATCGTGGTCTTCGACCACCCCGAGCTGGTTTTCAGCTCCATCCCGGCCACCACCGTGGCCGACCCGGCCAGCGTGTCCCCGGCGCCGGGTTTCATCGTTTCCAACACCGGCCAGATCAGCTTCCCCTATGCCGGTACCTTGGTGGTCGCCGGCATGACCATCCAGGAAATGGAAAACGCGCTCGTGAAGCGCTTATCCAAGGTATTCAAGGATCCGCAGCTCAGCGTGCGCGTCCAGGCTTTCCGCAGCAAACGTGCCTACATCGAAGGTGAGGTCCGCGCGCCCGGCCTGCAGGTGTTCACCGACATTCCGATGACCCTGGCCGAGGCGCTGAATCGCGCCGGTGGCGTCGCTGCCACGGGCGATCGTTCGGACATCACCCTCACGCGCGACGGCAGGACCACGCCGATCGACCTGATGTCCATGGCCGA
>DASXKG010000387.1:0-1990 GCA_036496965.1 Variovorax sp. | reverse complement strand
CGATGGTGGCGCTGGCATCCACCGGCATCGGCAAGGACGGCAACGCAATGCCCAGTCCCAGCAGGGCCGCGTCGGATTCGAGCCGCAGCGCCACCTGGGCGTTCAGTTCGCCGCCATGCACCCCGCTGCCCAGGCTGCCCTTGGCAGAGCCGGAAGCCTTGTCGCTCGCAAAACGCAAATCGAAGGGCCAGCCATCGCTGCGCCCCAGCGCCACCAGCGCGCCGGTTTCGCCCTCGATCGTCCAGTGCGACTGGCCCAGCAGGCCCGCAGCGCGCAAGCGGGTCTTGTCGTCCTTCGTGGCCAGCGACAGCGTCTCGAAATCGAGCGTCTGCGTGCTGCCCTTGGCGAGGTTCTCGAAGCTCAGGCGCAGGCCGGTGGCATCGATCTCGTCAAGGGCGACCGACGGTGCCGCGCCACCGGCATGCCCCTGCCCTTCGCCCCGCCCTTCGTTCTGCCCTTCGAATTGCCAGTTGGTCCTTCCGGCGCCATCGGACAGCAGCTTGAGGTCGGCGTCCTGCAAATCGACCCGTTGGATATGAAGCGCGCCATGCAGCAAGGCGCGCCACTCGATATCGAAAGCAACCCGGTGCGCGCGCAGCATGTCCGGGCCCTCGGCCCAGGCAGGGTTGCCGAGCGCGATATCCCTGGCCTCGATCGCGATCGACGGCAGCAGCCGCAACGACAGGCCGCCATCGATGCGAAAGCTGCGCCCGGTCGCGGCACTGACCTGGGCCGCCAGCATCGCCGCCAGCCGCTCCGGCGGATAAGCCTGTCGCACGAAGAAGAATGCAGCCGCGAGGAGCACGGCGAGCACGGCGAACCCGATCAGCGCGATGCGCGCGCCGCGCCGCCGCCAGGACACCTTCGGACCGTCTTCTTGCACCCTTGCTGCCCCCATCGCCCTGCCGCGGGCGCCCACCGCATTGTGGGGCCGCCGCTGCGCATGCAGGCGCGCCTTCGGTCAGGCCGGATCGGCGGCCGGCGCGGGACGCAGGGCCTTCACCCGCTCGCCAGGGCGGCGGATCAGCATGGCCAGCACACCCGCCAGCAGGCAGGCCGCGCCGGCGGCATAGAGGGCCGGGGTGTAGGTCAGCAGCAGGGTGCGGGCCAATCCGGCGCCGTAGGCCGCGACGGCCGCGCCGAGTTGATGGCCGGCGAAGATCCAGCCGAACACCATGCCCACCTTGGCCGGTCCGAAGTTCGCGCCCGCCAGCTTGACCGTGGGCGGCACCGTCGCCAGCCAGTCGAGGCCGTAGAACATCGCGAACAGGCTCAGGCCGTAGATGGAGAATTCCGAATGCGGCAGCCAGAAGAGCGACAGGCCGCGCAGGCTGTAGTACCAGAAGAGCAGCTTGCGGTTGTCGTAGCGGTCGGACAGCCAGCCCGACATGATGGTGCCCACGAGGTCGAACGCGCCCATCATCGCCAGCACCGAGGCTGCCGGCACGGCGGCCAGCCCGTTGTCGCCGCACAGCGAGATGAAATGGGTCTGCAGCAGCCCGTTGGTGCTCAGCCCGCAAATGAAGAAGGTGCCGAACAGCACCCAGAAGGTGCGCGATGACGAGGCTTCGCGCAGCACCACGAACGGCGTGCGGAAATTGAGCGCCGGCGCAGCGGCCGCAGGCGCCGCATGCTGAGTCCCGGGGCGTTCGCCGTAAGGCAGCAAGCCGATGTCGGAGGGCCGATTGCGCACCAGCAGCAGGGCCAGCACGCCCAGCAAGATGCTGCCGACGAAGACCGGCACTGTCGCCGAGCGCCATCCCCAATGCCCGATCATCCAGGCCGCGACCGGCAGGAAGGCGAGCTGACCGGTCGCCGAGCTGGCACTGAGCAGGCCGATGACCAGGCCGCGCCGCGTCACGAACCAGCGGTTGGCCACCACCGCGCCGAGCACCAGGGCGGTCAGCCCGGTGCCGACACCGAGCAGCAGGCTCCAGAGCACGAAAAGGTGCCAGAGATGCGAGGCCATGGTGACCAGCGCCATGCCCAG
>DASXKG010000386.1:0-3408 GCA_036496965.1 Variovorax sp. | reverse complement strand
CCAGCCACGTGGGCCGCCTGCCGGCCCCGGGCGCGACCGGTGCACTGGCCAGCCGCAGTTTCCTCAGTGCGCTGTTCGCAGCCGATTCGCTGGAGCGCAAGCACAACACCGAGGCGATCGAGATCGGTCCGAACGCGCTTGCTTCCGGCCGCGTGGTGCAGTATTCGCCGGCGCGGGCGCAAGCCTTCGACGAGGTCAAGGACAAGGTCCGTGGGCAGTTCATCGCCGAGTGGGCGGCCGCGCTCGCCAAGGCCGAAGGCGAGGCCAAGCTGGCGGCCTGGCAAGCCGACCCGGCCGGCGCCAGCTTCGGCGCCCCGGTCACGGTATCACGGCAAGACGCGCAGTCGCAGCCGCCGGCCGTCGTCGACGTCGCCCTGCGCGCCGACGCGAGCAAGCTGCCGGCCCTGGTGGGTGCCGACCTGGGGGCGCAGGGTTTCGCGGTGGTGCGGGTCTTGAAGTCGGTGCCGCGCACGGCGCCGGCTGCGGACCAGGCCAAGCAGGAGAACCAGCAACTCGCGCAGGCCGTCGGCGCCGCGGAGAACGCGGCCTACTACGACATGCTCAAGGACCGCTTCAAGGCTGAAATCCTGGTGCCCCGGCCCAGCGATCTGCCGGCCGTGCCGGAGCGCTAGTTTTTTGCCGCTACAATAGCCGGCTTCCGTGGTGGCTGTAGCTCAGCTGGTAGAGTCCCAGATTGTGATTCTGGTCGTCGTGGGTTCGAGTCCCATCAGCCACCCCAAGCATCATTGCCTCAAAAACCGCCGGCCGATTGACCGGCGGTTTTTTTTTGGGGCCGCGCGCTTGCGGCAATTGGGATTTGAATTAGAATTTTTGCTTTCCAATTCGAGGATTAGCAAAGATGGCCTCCACCCTTGCCGACATCAATTCCCAGATCAAGAAGCACGATGAGCAGATCGCACAATTGCGCAAGCAGGCCGAGGACCTGCGCAATCAGGAGCGCGCCGGCGTCGTCGAGGAGTTGCGCAAGAAGATTGCCGAATATGGGTTGACTGCGGCCGATCTCAAACTCACCGGCCGCGGCGGCAAGCGCGGCGCCGGCAGTGCCGCACCCAAGTCGGTTGCAAAATACCGCAGTCCGACCGGCGAAACCTGGTCCGGTGGCCGCGGCCGCAAGCCGCGCTGGATCACCGAAGCACTGGCGGCAGGAAAATCCATTTCGGACTTCGAGATCAAGTAGATAGCACGCTGCCTCACGCAAAAGCCCGCAGACGCGGGCTTTTTTCATCGACGAATGGTCGGCGGCCGGTCAGTTGACCATCACCAGCTTGCCCTTGACGCCGCGCGAGCCCATGTGGACATACGCCGCCTTGAGTTCGGCCATGGGCAGGGTCCGGTCGATCACCGGCTTGACCTTCCCCTGGCCATACCAGACCGCCAATTCGGCCATCATCTGCGCATTGGCCTTCGGCTCGCGGCGGGCGAAATCGCCCCAGAAGACGCCGACCAGCGACGCGCCCTTGAGCAGCGTCAAATTCAATGGCAGGGATGGAATCGGCCCGGCGGCGAAACCGACGACCAGATAGCGGCCGCGCCAGCCGATGGAACGGAATGCGGGTTCGGCGAAATCACCGCCGATGGGGTCGTAAATGACGTCCGGTCCCTGGCCACCGGTCGCCGCCTTGATCGCTTCGCGAAAGGCATTGGGCGGCGCATGGGTGGCATAGTTGATGGTCAGGTCCGCGCCGATCGATTTGCAGAGTTCGCATTTCTCGTCGCTGGAAGCGGCTGCAATGACCTTGGCGCCGGCAGCCTTCGCTATCTGGATGGCAGCGGTGCCGACGCCGCCGGCGGCACCGAGCACCAGCACCGTTTCACCGGCTTTCAATTGGGCCCGGTCCATCAATGCGTGCCAGGAGGTCGCATAAATCATGATGAAAGCCGCCGCATCGACGAAGCCGAATCCGTCGGGCAGCGGCATGCACAGCGCCGCCGGCGCCAGCGTGTGCGTGGCGAAGCCGCCGGTGCCGGACAGGCAGGCGACCGGCTGGCCCACCTTGAGATGCGTGACGCCTTCGCCGACCGCGGCGACGACGCCGGCATATTCGGAGCCGGGCACGAAGGGCAGCGGCGGCTTCATCTGGTACTTGTTCTGCACGATCAGCAGATCGGGAAAGTTCAGGCTTGCCGCCTTGATCTCGACCAGCACCTGTCCGGGGCCAGGCACGGGCGTTGGCAGTTCTTTCCAGGTCAGGGCGTCGACGCCGATGGGGTTCTCGCAGAGCCATGCGTGCATGCTCGTGTCTCCTATGAAGGGGGCTGGTCGGGGGCAATGAATCGGGGTCATGATAGGCCCGGCGGCGCGCGCGCGTTGTCCCTGCCGTGACGCACCCGCCGCCTACAATCGCGTCCATTCACAGACGCCATGAAGATACTCATTTCGAACGACGATGGCTTCCAGGCCCCCGGGCTGGTCGCCCTGCATGATGCGCTCAAGGACATCGCCGAAGTCGAGGTGGTGGCACCCGAGCACAACAACAGCGCCAAATCCAACGCCCTGACGCTGGCTGCGCCGCTCTACGTGCACAGCGCGCACAACGGATTCCGCTACGTCACCGGCACGCCCGCGGACTGCGTTCACATCGCGCTCAAGGGGCTGCTCGACTACCGGCCCGACCTCGTGGTCTCCGGCATCAACAACGGTGCCAACATGGGCGACGACACCATCTATTCGGGCACCGTCGGCGCCGCGATGGAGGCTTACCTGTTCGGCATCTCGGCGATCGCCTTCTCGCAGATCGAGAAGGGCTGGGCGCACATCGATTCCGCGGCGCGCGTGGCGCGGCAACTGGTCGAGCAGATCGAACGCAAGCGCATGATCGGCAGCGAACCCTTCCTGCTCAACGTCAACGTGCCGAACCGGCCGTTCGACGAGCTCGGGCCGGTCAAGGTGTGTCGGCTCGGGCGCCGGCATGCGGCCGAGAAGGTCATCACGCAGCAGAGCCCGCGCGGCGAGACGATGTACTGGATCGCCGGCGCAGGCGGTGCCAAGGACAGCGGCGAGGGCACCGACTTCCATGCGGCCGCGGCCGGCCACGTCACGCTCACGCCACTGCAGATCGACCTGACCGATCACGCCAGGCTCATCACCTGGCGCGAAACCGTCGCCCGGTTGAAATGAACCACCCCCGAAGCGCCTGCGGGCTGCGCCGGTTTCATGCGTCGTGGGTGACGCGATCGCGTGGTGGATCACTCGGATGAGCAGCGAACGTCCGCGATTCCCGGTGCGGCTCGCGCCCACGGTGTCCGTCGCCACCCGTGCACGGCCGGCGGTGGCACCGATTTCCCCGGTCGTGCAGGGAACGCCCGCGATGGCCTCGGACGCCGTGCGTGCGCGCATGGTGCAGCGGCTGGCGGCGCAGGGCATTGCCGACGCCCGCGTGCTGCGCG
>DASXKG010000385.1:0-20623 GCA_036496965.1 Variovorax sp. | reverse complement strand
TCATGGCTTTCTCAAGCGCGGATTCAACAGCACGTACAGCACGTCGACCACCACCGTGATCGCCAGCATGAGCACGCAGAAGACCAGCGCGATGCCCTGGATCAGCGGCAGGTCGTTGCCCTTGACCGCCTGCACCATCAGGTTGCCCACGCCCGGGAAGCCGAAGATCATCTCGACCAGCAGCGCGCCCCCGAACAGGAAGCCGAACTGCACGCCGATCATGGTGATGGTGGGCAGCGCCGCGTTCTTCAGCATGTGGCGCCAGAGGATGCGCGTCTCGGACAGGCCGCGCAGCCGTGCCACCTCCACATAGGGCTCGTTGGCCGCATCGATCAGGCCGGAGCGCAGCACGCGGATCACCAGCGGCGCAAAGCTCAACGCCAACGCCAGCGCCGGCAGGAAGACGTGCGACAGCGCGCTCAGCCAGGCCTGGAACTGGCCCGTGACGAGCAGGTCGACGAGCGCAAAGCCGGTGATGCCGGGCAGCGTGACCTCCTGCCCGACGCGGCCGCTGAAGGGCAGCACCGGCCAGAGCACGCCGAACACCAGGATCAGCAACAGCGCCCAGAGAAACGACGGGATCGACTGCAGCAGCGTCACCAGCAGGTCCGCGACCGCTTCCTGCTTGCGCCGATAGAGCACATAGGCGATGACGCCGCCCGGAATGCTGATCAGCAGCGCCAGCATCAGGCTCACCAGGGCCAGCTCCAGGGTCGCGGGGATGGCCGCCATCATCAGGGTCACGACGGGCTGGCGAAAGTTGATCGAGGTGCCCAGGCTGCCGCGCGCCGCTTCCCAGAGCCAGATCACGAACTGCACCGGTATGGGCTTGTCCATGCCCAGCTGCTGGCGCAGCGCCGCGGCATCGGCGGGCGTGGCCGACGGCGGCAGCATCATGGCCAGCGGGTCGACGGGCAGCAGCCGCAGAACCACGAACACCACCAGCGACAACAGCAGCAGGGTCGGGATGGCCACCAGCAAGCGGCGCACCACGATCGCGAAGACGAGTTGGAACACTTTGGCGCGGGCTGCGGGTGGCTACTTGTACTTGTATTCCACCGGCAGCACGTAGCCGCTGTCGAACAGCACCGGTTGCAGGGCCGATTCGTAGGCCACGGTGGTCACGCCCTGCAGCAGTGGAATGGCCCAGGACTTCTGCGACGACAGGACGTTCAGCGCCTTGTAGCCGGCCATGCGCTTGCCCTCGTCGACCTCGGTCATCAGGTTGTCGATCAGCGGCGCCAGTGACATGTCCTTCCAGGTGGCGAAGCGCAGCCGCGGGTCGAAGATGCGGCCGGCGTAGTTCTCCGGATCGCCCGTGCTGTTCGCCCAGCTGTAGAGCAGCGCGCCGGTGAGCTTGCCGTTCTGCGCCGCCTCGACCAGCTTGGCCGGCGTGGTTTCCTCGATGGTGGCATTGATGCCGACCGCCTTCCACATCTGGGCGATGGCGCGCGCCATGTCGTAGTCGTTGGGGAAGGTGCCGTTGGTACTCAGCAGGGTCAGCGGCACCGGGTTGTTCGGGCCGTAGCCCGAGGCCTTGAGCTCCTCGATCGCCTTCGCCTTGTCGAACGGGAACTTGAAGTCGACGAAGGACGGCGTGCCCTCCGGCGTCATCACCGACAGCGGCTTGGCGACACCGCCGTAGAAAGCCTTGGACAGCGCCGCGGTGTCGATCGACAGGTGCATGGCGGCGCGCACATGGTCGTCGTCGAAGGGCTTCACGTAGCTCGGGATGCGCAGCATGTACACCTCCGAGAACGGATAGACCTTGGTCGTCAGGCCGGGCTTGGAGGACAAGCGCTGGATCTCGCGCAAGGGCAATTGCACCGCCACGCCGGCGCGGCCCGATTCGACCAGCGCGACGCGCGCGGCCGGCTCCGGCACGATCAGGAAGGTGACATGCCTGATCGGCGCCACGCCACCCCAGTACTTGTCGAAGGCCTCGAGCACGATGCGCGAACCGCGCTCGTGCGAGACCATGCGGTAGGGGCCGGCGCCGATCGGCCTGGCGTTGAACTCCTCCGGCCCGACCTTGGTCATGTAGGCCTTGGGCACGACGTAGACCGCCAGGAAGCCGAGGTAGATCGGCGCCGCCGGCGTCGAGCGGTTGAACACCATCACACCCTGGGTCGGTGACTGGATCTCGATATCGGCCAGGGTGTTGAGCATGCCGCCGACCAGCAGCTTCTTGTCGGCCCTGGCGCGCTCGGCGAGGCTGTAGCGCACGTCCTCCATCGTCATCTTGCTGCCGTCGTGGAACAGGATGTCGTCGCGCAGCGTGATCTGCAGCCGGGTCGCCTTGTCGTCGACCCATTTCCATTGCGTGAGCTGGCGCGCCTCCAGCTTCAAGTGCGGCGAATAGCGCAGCGGCGAATCGAAGACCGTCTGGTAGATAGCCTGGATGGTGGGAATCGACACCGCGCCCGGATCCCAGGTCGGCACGTCGACCGGGTAGGCGATGGACAGGCTGTTCTTGTCCAGTTCCTGTGCGCGGGCCAACTCCCAGGGCAGCAGCGCGCCGACACCGGCGGACATGGCCCCCAGCATCAGGCGCCGGCGTGCGGGATTCAGGAAATCGTCCATTGAAGTTCTCGCTGGTTCAGGTTGAAAAGTCGATTGCCCGGCGGCCGCAGTCGAATACAATATACTGTATACATTTCTATGTCGCAAGAATCTGCTGCGAAAGATCATGGAAAAATCCGCACGCAAGATGCCTGTCCCGAAGCGCCTGGCGCGGCCGGACACCCTGCGAGACCGCATCTACGATGAACTTCGCAAGCGGCTGCAGCATGCGCCGCTGGCAGCGCAGGAGCGGCTGGTCGACATCGACATCGCCGCCGCCTACGGCACCTCGCGCATGCCGGCGCGCGACGCCCTGCTGCGGCTGGTGAACGAAGGCTACCTGGTCGGCACCACGCGCGGCTTCGTCGCGCCCACCTTGACCGCCGAGGACGTGCGCGACATCTTCGAGGTGCGACGCCTACTCGAGCCGGCTGCCATCGCCGGCGTTGCCACCGAACTCGACGCCGCGACCGAGCCGCAGCTCGACGCCGCCTTGGACCGCGCCCGCCGCGCCGCGGCCAACGACGACGGCGTGGAAATGATGCTGGCCAACATGGCGTTTCGCGAAGCCTGGCTGGGTCGGGTCAAGAACCAGCGCCTGGCCGGGACGATCGCGCGCTTCGTCGATCACGTCCAGACCGTGCGCCAGCACACACTGGTGAGCGCGCAAACGCGCGCGGTGGTGCTCGCCGGCCTGACCGGCCTGCACGAAGCCCTGCTGCAACGCGATGGCGCCTGTGCGCGAGCGCGCATGGAGCAGTTCATGGCCGATGCCGAGAGCGCCTATTTCTCGGCCCAGGAAGCGCAGCGCAGCGACGCCGGCTCGCAGCAGCGGGACAGCGCCCCGGCGCGGCTCGAAACGCTGGGAGCCCATTGAATGTTCGACCCCGACCAACCCACCCTCAAGGCGCGCCTCGCGTCCGGCCCATGCATGGCCGTCTCCTGGCTGGCGCTCGGATCGCCGGCACTGGTCGAGGCCGCCGCGCGCGCGGCGCCCGATGCCATCGTCATCGACATGCAGCACGGCCTCTGGGAGCGCCGCGACCTCGAGGCGGCCATCGGCATCGTGCCGCACCGCATTCCGGTCATTGTGCGCGTGGCAGAGAACTCGGCGCTGGCGATCAGTGCCGCGCTCGATGCCGGCGCGGAGGGCGTGATGGTGCCGATGATCGAGAACGCCGACGAAGGACGGCAGGCCATCCGCAGCGCGAAATACCCGCCGCACGGCACCCGCTCGGCCGGCGGCGTGCGGCCGCTGCAGGACTTCGCGGCCTACCTGCGCGGCGCGGGCGAGATCGCGGTGATGCTGATGATCGAGACCGCGCAAGGCCTGGCCAACGCCGAAGACATCGCGCGGCTCGAAGGACTCGACATGGTCTTCATCGGCACCGGCGACCTCGCGCTCTCGCTGCGGATCCTGCCGGGTGACACGGCCCGGCACGCGGCGGCCTGCGAACAGATCCTGCACGCCTGCCGCGCCGCCTCGATCGCCTGCGGCAGCTTCACCACATCGATCGAGGCCGCACAGCAGCGGCGCCAGCAGGGCTACGGCATGGTGGTGGCCGTCAACGACATCGACCTCATGACGCGGGGCTTTGCAGAGGCCAGCGCCCGCCTTCGGGAGCACTCATGAGCCCCCGCCCGGCCGCTCCGAAGGGGGCTCGCACCGCAGTGCGCAGCACGGAGGTTTATCGATGAACCCGATCGAACGCGCCTTCGTCGCCACGCGATCCGGCACGATCCACATCGCCGCCTGCGGCCAGGGCTTCCCGGTGCTGATGCTGCACCAGACGCCGCGCTCCTGGGACGAATATCGGGAGGTCCTGCCCTTGGTCGGCGCACAGTACCGCGCCATCGCCATGGACACGGCCGGCTTCGGCGACTCACCTCCGCTCGCAGGCCACAACTCGATCGAGCGCTGGGCGCAGGTCGCTTTCGATCTCCTCGACGCGCTGGGCCTGGAGCGCGCCGCGGTCGTGGGCCACCACACCGGTGCCGCGGTGGCGATGGAGATGGCGGCCAGCCGCCCGGATCGCGTCGCCGCGCTGGTGCTGTCGGCCTGCCCCTTCGTGGACGAGGCCCGGCGCTCGGGCCACCACGGCAAGAAGGTCATCGACGATGTCGAACGCCGCCCCGGCGGAGAGCACCTGACCGAGTTGTGGCAGCGCCGCATGCCCTTCTACCCGGCGGGCGACATCGGCTTGCTGGAGCGCTTCATGGCCGATGCCCTGAAGGCCGGCGAACTGGCCGTCGAAGGCCACCGCGTGGTCGGCCGCTACGTGATGGAAGACCGCATCGGACTGGTGCGCTGCCCGACGCTGGTCCTCGCCCCGACCGCCGATCCGCACGTCTTTCCCGCGGCCGCCAAGGTGGCCGGCGCCATTGCCGGCAGCCAGCGCCTGGATATCGAGGGCGGCATGGTGCCGATGCCGGACCAGATGCCCGAGGTGTTTGCGCGGGCTGTGCTGGCGTTTCTCGCCGGGCAGGCACATCTCACCACCGGGCCCCGAAATTCCGCCGCAGGTCGTTGATCCTCGCCTCGTCCAGGGGCTCGGGCGGCTGGGTATCGAAGTGGCCGGCCAGAAGCCACAATTTGGCCGTTTCCTCCAGTTCTTCCAGGGTGGCCATCGCGGCGGCCGGCGTGTCGTGCCAGACGTTGGGACCGAGCCGCTCCAGCATCACCGCGCGGATCGGCATGCCTTGGGCGCCATAGCGCTCGATGACCTGGCCCACCAGCGCGGCGGCCTCGGGCGCGCCCGGGCGATGATAGGGAATCACCGGCACGTGGCCGACCTTCATCACGAAGTACGGCGTCAGCGCAGGCAGCAGTTCCCGGCCCGGCGACTGCAGGGTGAGCGCCACGCAATGCGTGCTGTGGGTGTGGATCACACAGCGGGTCTGGGGATCGAAACGGGCCGCCGCCCCGTAGATGCGCGCATGCAGGGCGATGGTCTTGCTGGCCCGCTCGCCGTGGGTCTGGCGCAGGCCGGCGTCGAGCCGCGCAAGCTTCGCCGGATCGAGCAGGCCGAGGCAGGCGTCGGTGGGCGTGATCAGGAAGCCATCGTCCAGCCGCACGCTGATATTGCCGGCGGTGGCATGCACGTAGCCACGCTGGAACAGGCTGCGGCCGACGCGGCAGATCTCCTCGCGCGCGTGGTTCTCGGTCATGGCCGCAGCGCCGCCAGCGCCTTGACGAAGAAGTCGTCGCTGCCGAAGTTGCCCGACTTGAGCGCCAGGTGCAGGCCCGCAGCGCCGGCGGCCGGGCTGCTCGCGTGGCACCAGGGCACGCCCGGATCGATCTGGGCGCCGATCTGCAGCTGGACCACACCGAGCGCCTGCACGCAGGCCCCCGAGGTTTCGCCGCCGGCCACCACCAGCTGGCGCACCCCGCGCTCGACCAGTCCGCGCGCGATGGCGGCCATGGCGCGCTCCACCAGCGCGCCCGCTGCATCGATGCCGAGCCGGCCCTGCACCGACTTCACGGCCGCCGGATCGGCCGTGGAATAGACCAGGACCGGTCCTTCGCGCAACGGCGCTTCGGCCCAGGCCAGAGCTTCGGCGACGACATCGGTGCCACTCGCGATCTGCAGGGGATCGATGGCCAGCGCGGGCCGTCCCGCGGCGATGAAGTTCGCCACTTGCCGGTTGGTCGCGAGCGAGCAGCTGCCCGACACGATCGCCTGCAGGCCATGCGCCGCCGGGAGCGCGCTCGCGATCGACGACGGGGCGAGGCCGAAGTTCGCCGGCAAGCCGATCGCCACGCCGGAGCCGGCCGTGACCAGCGGCAGGTCCGCCAGCGCCGGACCGAGGCGCAGCAAGTCGTCGTTGGACAGCGCATCGACGATGGCCAGCCCCACCCCCTCACCGCGCAACTGCGCCATGCGTTCGCGAATCGCGGCTGCGCCCTTGGCCACGACGCAGTAGTCGATCAGACCCACCCGGCGCCCGGCTTGCGCCTGCAGCACGCGCACCAGGTTCGGGTCGGTCATCGGCGTCAGCGGATGGTTCTGCATCCCGCTCTCGCTGAGCAGCCCGTCGCCCGCGAACAGGTAGCCCTTGAACACCGTGCGCTGGTTGTCCGGAAAGGCCGGCGTGGCGATCGTGAAGTCGCAGCCCATGGCATCCATCAGGGCCTCCGTCACGGGGCCGATGTTGCCCTGGGCGGTGCTGTCGAAGGTCGAGCAGTACTTGAAATAGATCTGCCGCGCGCCCTGCCCTTGCAGCCAATGCAAGGCCGCCAGCGATTGCGCCACCGCTTCGGGCGGCGCGATGGTGCGCGACTTGAGGGCCACCACCACCGCATCCACGCTGGCATCGAGCCGGCCCGGCGGCACGCCGATGGTCTGTACCACGCGCATGCCAGCGCGCACCAGGTTGTTGGCGAGGTCGGTGGCACCGGTGAAGTCGTCGGCGATGCAGCCGAGCAGGAGGGGGGCGCTGGGTGCGGATGTCATGCGGTGCCGGTGTGGGTCGCTGCAGTTTGCCGCAAAGGCGCGCTTCCCCCAAGACGCCGATCGCTATTGGGCGGCGGCCCAGGTTTCGATGAAGCGGTCGGCCTCTACCGGATCGGCAAACCAGGGGAAGAAAGTGCGCGGGTCGTCGAATCCGTTGGCGATGGCGCTCGCCAACGGCGGCATCGCGCCGGCGCTGCCGAGGAGCTTGAGCACGTGTGGCGGCGGCGGGGCGAGCAGCATGTTGGTCCATTGCGTGACCCACTGGCCATAGCCGAACCAGTAGCGGTCGAAGCTGTGTTGCATCCAATGCTGATCGAAGGGCTGGTCGCCGTGCTCGACGATGCTCTTCAGGTAGACGTCGGCACATTTGGCGGCGTTGTTGGATCCCTGGCCGGTGATCGGATCGTTCAGCACCACCACGTCGGCCAGGCCGAACACCTTGCGGCCCGAGGGGAGCGTCGCGACCGGCTTGCGCACCGTGGGTGCGAAGCGCCCCGCCAGGATGCCGTTGTCATCGGTCAACTCGATGTCGCGGGCGCGTTCCGCCTCCCAAGGCAGGAAGGTGTCGAGAATCCATTGGCTCTTGGCGAGATGCTGCTCGGGCGTTTTCACGTCCGCCCAACAGTCCATCGGGCCGCCCGGGATGCCTTCGAACACCATGATCTCGCAGGGCCCGGTCGTCGTCAGCGCCGGGAACACGAAGTATTCGCCCACCGTCGGGATCAGGTTGAAGCACACCGCGGAATAGGGCTCGCGTGGCCGCAGCTTCTTCACATAGGTCAGCGCGAGCGCGCGCTGCGGCTGGTCGAAGGTCGACTTGTTCGCGTCGCGCTCGAACAGCTTGGCGATTTCTCCCTTTCCGCTGGCAACGACCGTGAGGTCGTGGCTGCGGGTGTAAGTCTCCAGGTCTTCGACGCCGGCGTCCTTGATGACCAGCTCGCCACCGGCTTTTGCGAACTCGGCCATCCAGCCGGGAATCTTCACCCGCTGGTCCACCGACTGGGCGTACGAGCGCAGCCGCGCGGCCCAGTCGATCACCTTGGCGCCTTTCTGCTCGGGGTGAGGAACCGCGAGGCCGATGCCGTCCACCGTCGGGCATTCGCGCTCCCAATCGTTGATGCCGAGGTCGCGCTCGATCTGCAGCGAGCTGTCGAACATGCACTGGCTCGACATGACTTTGCCGTTGCGGATCTCGTCGCCCGTACGGTTGGAAACGACGGTGACTTCGTAGCCCGCCTTGAGCAGGCCGAGCCCCAGTTGCAGGCCCGACTGGCCTGCGCCGACGATGGCGATTCGCATCACAAGACTCTCCTATTCCATCAACCTGGGGATTGCCGGGACCGCCTGCTCCGGCCCCATGGCCGAGTAGCCGCCGTCGACCGCGTAGTCGGCGCCGGTGACGAAGCTGGCATGGTCGGAGCACAGGAACAGCACCACCTGAGCCACCTCCTCGGGGTCGCCGACGCGTCCCAGCAAATGGAAAGGGGCGGCCACGCGATCGGTCTTGGCGCGGTCGCCGCCGCTGAGCCGATCCATCACCGCCGACCAGGTCCAGCCCGGCGACACGCTGTTGACGCGAATGCGCTCGGGCGCCAGGTCCATCGCCATGTTGCGCGTCAACTGGACCAGCGCCGCCTTGCCCACGGGATAGAGCCAGCGCCCGGTCTGCGCGACGCGCGAGGAAATGCTGGTGAAGTTGACCACCGCGCCGCCGCCGGCCTTGACCATGTGCGGATGCGCCGCCTGCAGCATGGCCACTGCGCTGGCCACATTCACGTTGAAGGCGCTGAGCCAGTCGGCGCGCGACGATTTGAAGCCGTCGTCGAGGTAGGAGCACGCCAGATTGACGAGGATGTCCAGCCCGCCGTGCCGTGCCACGGCCTCGGCCACGCAGGCGCTCACCTGGGTGTCGTCGGTGATGTCGGTGCGCAGGTAATGCGCACCGGGGCCGAGGCGGTCTGCCAGCGCCTGCCCATTCTCGGCGTCGATGTCGGCGATCACGACCTTCACGCCTTCCGCGTGCAAGGCGCGCACCACGGCGGCGCCGATCAATGTCGATCCGCCGGTGACGACGGCGCTCTTGCCTTCGAGTCCCTTGAACATGGTGCTCTCCTGCGCAGACGCGTTCGGTCGGGGTTGACCTGTTGCATCCATATTAGGCGCCGAAGCGCCGCCGAATGCTTCCGAATGCGCAGGCGCTTTCTGGACACCCCCGCGCTGCCGTCCCCTACCCCGTATCGACGACCTTCAGAAGTTCGCCTGGAAGGTGGCGCCGCCGCTGAGCTGGCATTCGCCGGTGCCGCCGCCGGACATGCCCTGGCTCGGATGCAGCATGTGCAGGCGGCAGCGGATCTGGCTGGTGCCGGACAGGCTCTTCAGGTTGGCGATGACCTTGCCGCTGTAGACCGTCGCGAACTGCACCGAGTCGTACATGCCGCCCATGCCCATGCCACCCATGCCGCCGCCCCAACCCCAATAGGACCAGTCCGACCAGCCGGGCGGGTAGCCTGCCCACATCGGGGCGAAGGCCTCGCTCTGCGTCTGCTGGGTCACCTGCAGGAACGGGCCCTGGTAGGTGGCCGTCGGCAGGGTGGCGGTCATGGTGCCGGTGATGCCGCCATCGGTGCTCTTCCAGGTGAACATCACCGGTTCGGGCGCCTTGCCCTTCTGCGTGATGTCGCCGCCGCCCACGCCGGTGGTGGTGCAGCCGGTGAGCGCGACGACGGCAGTGGCGAGCACCGTGGCAGCCCCGTGTTTGAACTTGGACATGTGCGGATTCCCCAATCAGAGCCTTGCAATGTCTGGCGAGCCGGCCTGGCCGCTTTTCTTGATAGTACTCGAGCTGCATCGGACGACACGCCCGAGCGCCGAATGCCAGCGAGTCCCGCCGACTTCGCTCATCCCGGCGGCATCTTGTCGAATGCCGGAAGTTCGGGGTCGAGGTGGTCCCACGCCAGGGCGCGCATGTGATAGGTCACCGCCTGCGGCTTGTAGCGGCTCGGGTCGTCCAGGCTTGCCGCGTGGACGGTGAAGATCTGCGGCATGGCCGAAAAGCGCAGGTAGACCGGTGAACCACAGCGCGGGCAGAAGCCGCGGGTCTTCACATTGCCGCTGTCGGCGACCATGTCCCATTGCGTTGCTTCGCCGGTGAGTTTCACGCCGGCGGCGGCGAAGCTCAGGTAGGAGCCGTGGCCGGTGCCGCTCTTGCGCTGGCAGTCGCGGCACTGGCAATGGTTCATGAAAAACGGCTCGCCGGGGATCTCGTAGCGGATTGCGCCGCAGGCGCATCCGCCGGTGTAGGTGTCGCTCATGTTCTCTCTCCTGTCTCAAGGCGGCGTTCGCCGTCGCTCGTCAGTGCGGCCCGTTGGCGAAGTTGCCCAGGTTGGGGACGACCTTGCGCCAGCCATCGCTCATGTTCTGGAACGCGGTGTCGTTGATCGGCGTCACGAAGCCTGAATGCACGAGCTTCAATCGCGTGCCTTCCGGGACCTTGGTCAGCGTGAAGGCGACGACCGTGTCCAGCCGCGAACCGTATCCGTTGTTGCTCTCATGGCCGCCCTTCCAGGCGTAGACGAAGCGCTCGTTCGGCACGACCTCCAGCACTTCGCAGTGGATGGTGCCGTCCCATGCGCCGGCCGGCTTGGTCTGGTAGGTGAAGCGCGTGCCCCGCACGGGCGCGAAGCCGCGCGGCTCCATCAGCCAGAGCGCAATCAGCGCGCCCGTGGTGAGGGTCTTCCAGATCGTCTCGGGCGCGTGGGGAAAGACTTCGTCCACCACGATGTCTTGCGTGGCGGATTTCAAGGCGGTGTCGTTCATGGGTCGATCTCTTTCAAGAGGGTTCGGAGGTCGGCAAGGCGCTTGCGCCAGAACACGCCGTAGTGGCCCATCCAATCGGCAAGCGGCGCCAGGCCTTTGGGGTCGGCGCGGTAGAAGACGTTGCGGCCCTGCGCGCGGTCGACGACCAAGCCCGCGCGTTTGAGCGAGCCCAGGTGCTGCGAGATGGCCGACTGCGTGACCCCGCTGCCCTCGGTCAACGCCACCACGCTGATTTCGTCCGCGTGCACGATCCGCTCGAAGACGGCGCGCCGCGTGGGGTCGGCGAGCGTGCGCATGACGGTGTCGAGGGAGGCCGTTTGCATGATGGCTTTTATATTAGCCGATACTTATGCATAAGTCAATGCTAATTTATTTGACTTCTACCGAACCCCGTTCCTGCAAGAGCCATAGTGATCGCACTCCGAAGGAGTTGGGTCTGTTTGACGGGGGCTGTGCCGACGATCGATCTGGCAATCGGTTACGCCAAGACGAACCTATTCACCCGTTCTGAAGCTGTTCCTGTGCTGCTTGGATGAACTGGTCTCCCGCGTCTCGAAACAATAACCCGGACCCGCGGCTCAATCGGATTTACGCAGATAGTCCTGCAACTGGTCGAAAGTGCCACCAAAGCCCATGCGCATCGAATCGAAGCTGGCAATGAACACGGCACACTCCGCGTCGGAGGCATTCACCGGGTCGCCACGCATCGAGATGGTGGTCTTGCCGCCCTCCTCGGTGAAACGCCAGCTGTTCAGCACTTCCAACGGCCACGCCGGGTTGAAGGGCGCGCGCGTGAGACCGCCGGCCGCGTCCGAAAAGCCATTGACGAAGACGATGCGCTCGGGCCTGTCGATTTCGCGGTAGACGAAGCGGCCCCACATCACCTGCGGGCCGACCGACATCGAATAGACAAAACCGCCGCCGGGCTGCAGGTCGAAGCTGGCCACGCTGAGCGTGAAGCCCTTGGGGCCCCACCACTGCGCAAGCCGATCGGCTTCGGCGAAGGCCTTCCAGACCCGTTCCCGGGGCGCATCGAAAGTGCGCGCGAGTGTGAATGCGCCGAGGGCGCCGGCTGTGTCTTGCACGGTGGAATACTCCTGGATGAAAGGGATCGGACGAGAACGGGGAAATTAGACGGTGCGCCCGCCGATGGGTCAATCGGCCCCAGTGGCTATCATGCCGCGCACCATGAGCACCTCCGAAATCTTCCTGATCGCCATGCTGATCATCTTCACGGTGCCCTACCTGATCTGGCGACTCGGGCGCACGGAGTATTTCGCGCCGCTGGTGGTGGTGCAGATCATTGCCGGGATCCTGCTTGGCCCGGGCGTGCTGGGCGCGCTGTTTCCCGACTACTACGCCTTCGTCTTCAGCGGCCCGGTGATCCAGGCCCTGAATGCGATCGCGCAATGGGCGGTGATGCTGTTCGTCTGGATCGCGGGCATCGAGCTGGATCTTCGCAAGACCTGGGCGCATCGGCGCGAGAGCGGCATCACCGCCAGCCTGGCGCTGGGGATGCCTCTGGTCTTGGGCGGCATGGTCGGCGCGGGCATGCTGATGCATCCGGGCTGGATGGGCGCCAAGGCCTTGCCATGGCAGTTCGTGCTGGGCATCGGCATGTCGTGCGCGGTGACCGCGCTGCCGATACTGATCCTGTTCCTCGAAAAGCTGGAAATCCTGCGCCAGCCCATCGGCCAGCGCATCCTGCGCTACGCCAGCCTGGACGACATCGCGATCTGGGGCGTGCTGGCGTTGATCCTGATGGACTGGCAGCGCGTCGGCAAGCAGCTCGCGTTCCTGGCCCTCTTCGCATTGGCCAGTGCCGCCTTTCGCTGGCTGATGCTGCGCATTCCCGAACGCGACCGCTGGTACGCCGGGCTCATCTGGCTGGCAGCCTGCGGCCTGGGCGCCGACTGGTCGGGGCTGCACTACATGGTGGGCGCGTTCATCGCCGGCGCGGTGATGGATTCGCACTGGTTCGACCAGGCCGAGATGGACTCCCTGCGCGGCAAGGTGCTGCTGGCGCTGATGCCGGTGTTCTTCCTCAGCACCGGGTTGCGCACCAACTGGCAGGTCGGCGGCACGGCGGTTTTTCTCGCGGCCGCCGTGCTGCTGGCGGCATCGGTCGGCGGCAAGCTGATCGGCACCCGCCTGGCCGGCCGCATATTGCGCTGGCAGCCCGGCGAGGCCTCGCTGATCGGCTGGCTGCTGCAGACCAAGGCACTGATCATGATCATCTTCGCCAACGTGCTGCTGGACAAGTCGATCATCACCAGCGAGACCTTCACCGCCCTGCTGCTGATGGCGGTCGGCAGCACCATGCTGACGGTGCCGGTGGTCGCGCCGAAGCTGGCGCGGATGAAGGAGATCGTGTTGCGCGCGAAGTAGCGCGCCAGGCCGCCGCCGGGCCACCCCAAGGCGGGCCCGCGGCCCCCTTGGGGGGCAGCGACCACACGAAGTGAGGGAGCGTGGGGGCGACACTCAGGGCGCGGTCGACAGCCACCAGCCCTGGCCCACGCACCAGGCACTGGGGTCCGGGCTGGCATCCCGGTGCA
The DNA here is from genome assembly GCA_036496965.1 of Variovorax sp. GTDB lineage: Bacteria > Pseudomonadota > Gammaproteobacteria > Burkholderiales > Burkholderiaceae_C > Variovorax. The sequence goes on along the minus strand of DASXKG010000385.1, from coordinate 7,236 downwards.
GCGAACGGATCGCGTCGACCCGGCCGCCGGACAAGGCCGCCGCCAGCGCCTCCGCTTCGCGTTCCGAACGGGCGCCGCGGCAGGGAATGAAGCCGCATCCGCCCACGTTGGTCGCCGCATAGCCGCCCTGCGGCCTGCGCGTGACGAGCAGCATGATGCCCCAGCCGATGTCCGGCGTGAGCGGAAAGAGCAGCCGGCCGCCGGGTTCCAACGCATCGAGCCAGGCCGCCGGCGGCCCTGTGGCACCGGCACAGACATAGACGATATCGGCGCTGAACAGCGGGCCCTCGGTCGCGGAGGCCGCCAGCACGCTGACGCCCGCCGTCGCCGCGAGATTGGCACTGGCGCGCGCCGCCAGATCGGACTCGATCTCGTAGGCGATCACCGTCCCGCCCGGCGCCACCAGCCGCGCCAGGATGGCCGTGTAGTAGCCCGTGCCGGCACCCACGTGCAACACCGTCTCGCCGGGCCGGGGCGCGCAGGCTGCGATGCAGCGCGCATGCAGGCTGGGCTGACCGTTGTTGATGCCACGCTCCGCGGCCAGGGCCACCAGGACGTCCTGGTACAGCACGCGCGGATCGGTCGAATCCGTCGGCAGGCGGCCGCCGCCGCTGATCAGCGTCCAGGGCCCGGGGCCCAGGTATTGCTCCCGCGCCACCGAGCGAAAGGCGTCGATCAGGCGCGGGTCCCTGCTGCCCCCGGCCGCGACCACCGAGCGCGCATAGGCATCGCGGACGGCTTCCAGCGCATCCATGTCATCCGGCCACCCGCATCCACACCGCCTTCAGGCGCCGGGCGCGGTCTTCGAGGAGGTAGGAGCCGGCCAGCGTGATCAGGCCGGAGACCAGGCCCGTGACGATGGCCTCGAAGTAGGGGATCATGGTGTAGTGGCTGGAATGCGAATAGGCATCGCCCAGCATGGTCAACGCGCCCACCACCGCCGCATTGCCATAGCGGTGGCCGTAGAGCCGGGCGGCCGGCGTGAAGGTGAGCAGCACGGCCAGGACGCCGGTGGCCAGGCCGGTCTGCATTGCGATGGCCCAGTGCGCGAGGCTCATCACATTGCCCCAACTGCCCGGCATGCAGGTCATGCAGGCGCTGGTCGGCTGCCAGAAGCGCTGGACGAACAGCCTGGCACGGCGCTTCCATTCGTTCGTCATCGTGCGGGATCCCATCGAAGTTGCGCTGGAGATGATCGCATGCCGCCCCTGTGACAGCATTCACTTTTTTGTGATCTGCCGCGCTTGTTGCTAAGGTAGCGGGCCCCGCTGCATTGCCAGAAAGCTCGCCATGAATACCGACCAAAGACGCGCCGCATTCCGCGCGCTGCATGCCCAGGGCTGCTTCGTGCTCCCCAATCCCTGGGACAGGGGCAGCGCCTGCTACCTGGAGGGCCTGGGCTTCAAGGCGCTGGCCACCACCAGTTCGGGCTACGCCTGGTCGCTCGGCCATCCCGACGGCTATCTGTCGCGCGACCCGACGCTGGCCCACCTGCGCGACATCGTCGCGGCCACCGACCTGCCCGTGAACGCGGACTTCGAGGACGGCTTCGGCGAGGGTCCGCAGGATGTCGCGCAGAGCGTGCGCATGGCCATCGACACTGGCATCGCCGGCCTGTCGATCGAGGATTCGACCGGCGACGCCGCGCATCCGCTGTACCCCATGGACGTCGCCGTGGCCCGGCTGCGCGCCGCACGTGCGGCCATCGACGAAGCGCCCGGCGAGAAGGCGCTGTTGGTCGGACGCGCGGAGAATTTCTTTGCCGGCCGACCCGATCTCGACGACACGATCGCCCGGCTCAAGGCCTATTCCGAGGCCGGTGCCGATTGCCTCTATGCACCGGGCATCCGCACACCCGAGCAGATCGCAGCGGTGGTGGCCGCGGTCGCGCCGAAACCGGTCAACCTGCTGGTGGGATCGGATCTGGGGTTGACGCTGGCGGACATCGCGGCGCTGGGGGTGCGGCGGGTGAGCGTCGGCGGCGCGCTCGCGCGCACCGCCTGGGGCGGCTTCATGCGCGCGGCCGCCGCGATCGCCGGCGAGGGCCGCTTCGATGGCTTCGCGGGCGCGGCACCGGGCGACCAGCTCAATGCCTTCTTTCGCAACCGGGAGCCGCATGACTGAGAGACCCCCGCGCGGCGCGGCACCGGCCTGCGAGCCGACCGGACCGGCCGCAGGCTTGGCGGCGCTGCTGCATGGGCAGCGCACCGCAGCCTTGGCCACGCTGGACGACGACGGCGCGCCCCAGGTGTCCATGGTCCCGTTCGCCGTGCTGCCTGCGCGGGCCTGCCTCGTCATCCATGTGAGCGGCCTGGCCGCCCACACGCGCCACCTCCAGGCCCGGCCCCAGGTCTCGTTGCTGGTGATGCAGCCGGAGCGGCCCGGCAAGCCCGTTCACGCCCTGCCGCGGGCGACGCTGGCGGGCGAAGCCACGCTGCCCGAGATCCACAGTCCGACCTGGCTGGCCTGCAGGGATGCCTACCTGGCGCGATTTCCCGAGGCGCGGCCGATGACGCAGCTGGGGGATTTCCAGTTCGTCGCCATCGAGCTCGTGCGCGGCCGCCACATTGCCGGTTTCGGTGCCGCGCGCGACGTCGGCGAAGGGGAGTTGCGCGAGCTCCTGGTCAAAGATCCCGCGCCATGAGGTCCCATGTCCTGTCGTTCATGGAAACCTCCTCAGGCGCGTTCGTACAACGTCACCACGCAGGCGCCGCCGAGGCCGAGGTTGTGCTGCAGCGCCAGCCGCGCGCCGTCGACCTGGCGCTTGTCCGCCGTGCCACGCAACTGCTGGACCAGCTCGGTGCATTGCGCCAGCCCGGTCGCGCCCAGCGGGTGGCCCTTGGAGAGCAAGCCGCCCGAAGGGTTGGTCACCACCTTGCCGCCATAGGTGTTGTCGCCGTCGCACACGAACTTCTCGGCGCCGCCGACCGGACACAGGCCGAGCGCCTCGTAGCTGATCAGCTCGTTGTGGGCGAAGCAGTCGTGCAGTTCGACCACGTCGATGTCCTCCGGCCCGACGCCGGCCGCCGCATAGACTTGCTGGGCGGCCGCACGCGCCATGCCGAAGCCGACCACTTCGCGCATGTCGCCGGCCGCGAAGGTGGCGGGTCCGTCGGTGGTCATGGCCTGGGCGGCGATGCGCACGCTGCGGTCCAGGCCATGGCGCTCGGCGAAAGCCTCCGAGCAAAGGATCGCCGCGGCGGCGCCGCAGGTCGGCGGGCAGGCCATCAGGCGCGTCATGACGCCGGGCCACATCACCGGCGCGTTCATGACCTCTTCCTCGGTGACCGGGGTACGGAATAGCGCCAGCGGATTGTTGGCCGCATGGCGGCTGGCCTTGGCGCGAATCTTGGCGAAGGTCGACATCGAAGTTCCGAACTCTTTCATGTGCGCGAGTCCGGCGCCGCCGAAATAGCGCAGCGCCAGCGGAATCTCGGGCTTGCCGACCAGCTCGTCGCAGGCGGCATCGAAGCGCTCGAAGGGGCTCGGCCGGTCCTTGAAGACGGCGCCGAGCGCGCCCGGGCTCATCTGCTCGAAGCCCAGTGCCAGCACGCAATCGACCGCGCCGCAAGCCACCGCCTGGCGCGCCAGGAAGAGCGCCGTCGATCCGGTGGAGCAATTGTTGTTGACATTGACGATCGGGATGCCGGTCATCCCGACTTCGTAGACGGCGCGCTGGCCGGCGGTGGAATCGCCGTACACGTAGCCGACGTAGGCCTGCTGGACCTGTTCGTAGCCGATGCGCGCATCCGCGAGGGCGGCGCGCGCGGCCTGCGCCGCCATCTCATGGTAGGGCGCGTGCTGGCCGGGCTTGGCGAAGGGGATCATGCCGACCCCCGGGACGAGAACCTTGCTTGTCATGTCGCAATCCTGATGGAGATGTTTCGGTGGGCCGGGCTTGTCGATTCGACCTTCACGGACGATGCACCCAGCTGCGTGTCAGGTCAAGGATCGACGCGGGGCTTGTGCCGCCGCCGCCCACCAGCCACCATACCGAAGAAAAGGAGCAACCATGCAACCCACGGACGAACGCATCGCCGCGCTGGTGCGCGACGACAGCGTGCACAAGTCGGTCTACACCGACCCCGAGATCTTCGAGCTCGAGATGGAGCGCATCTATGGCCGGGCCTGGATCTACGTCGGCCACGCAAGCCAGGTGCCCGCGCCGGGCGACACCCACACGACGCGCATCGGCAACCAGGACGTGGTGATGGTGCGCGGCGCCGACGGCCAGGTGAGCGTGCTGTACAACCGCTGCCCGCACAAGGGCGCCAGGCTGATCGCCGACGGCGACGCCAACGTCGGCAGGTTCATTCGCTGCCCCTACCATGCCTGGACCTTCCGCCTCGACGGCCAGCACCTGGCCGCGCCGCTGAAGACCGCCTTCGAAGGCACCGCCTTCGATGCCGCCGACCCCGACTTCTCGATGCGCCGGCTGGCGCGGGTCGAGAACTACCGCGGCTTCGTCTTCGCCAGCCAGTCGGCCGAGGGGCCCGGCCTGAAGGACTTCCTGGGCGGCGTGATCAGCTCGATCGACAACCTCTGCGACCGCTCCCCGCTGGGCGAAGTGGAGGTGGCGGGCGGCGTCTTCCGGGTCTGGCAGCCGTCGAACTGGAAAGTGTTCTACGAGAACCTGCATGACACGATGCATGCGCGGGTGACGCACGAGTCTTCCTTCACGGCCGCCCGCGAGCAGGCGAAGATCATGGGCCATATGCCGCTCGAGCTGCACATCATGGACGGCAACGGCGAACCCTATGCGTTCTGGGAAAAGCTGGCCCTGCGCGCCTACGACAACGGGCACGGCTACATGGAAGGCATCTTCGACCCGGGGGCGGCCGACCGGGATCCGGTCACGCGCTCCCACTATGCAGCGCTGGAAGCTGCCTACGGCGGCGAACGCGCCCGCGAGATCCTCGGCATGAACCGGCACAACACCATCATCTACGGCAGCGGCTCGCCGCACACAGTGTTCCAGCAGTTCCGCGTGATCCGTCCGGTGGCCGTGGACCGCACGCTGGTCGAGATCCAGACCTTCCGCCTCAAGGGCGCGCCGCCGGCGCTGTTCAAGCGCGCGCTGGTCTATGCGAACCTGATCAATTCGCCCGGCTCGAACGTGATGCCCGACGACATCGAGGTCTATGGCCGCTGCCAGCAGGGCAATCTCAACCAGGGCGGCGACTGGGTCAGCCTGCACCGCTACCACGGCACCGACGAGGCCGTGCCGGGCGGCATGGTCTCGACCAACGGCACCAGCGAATTGCCGATGCGCAACCAGTTCAAGGCCTGGAAGCAGTTCATGACGAGCACGATGGAGACAACGCATGCTGCTTGACCTGGATTTCGATGTCTCGGTGGACCGGCTGGACCCGGTCGACATGCCCATGGAACGCTGGCTGCAGTTGCAGCAGTTCCTCAACCACGAGGCGCGCCTGCTCGACGAAAGGCGCTGGGCGGAATGGCTGGCCCTGTGGACGGAGGACGGCATGTACTGGGTGCCGCAGCAGCAGGGGCAGATCAGTCCCTACGACCACATCTCGCTGGTCTGGGAAGACAAGATGCTGCGCGAGGTGCGGGTGCGCCGCCTGGAGAACCCGCGCAACTGGTCGCAGCAGCCGCCCACGCAAGCCACGCGGCTGGTGGGCAACATGAGCGTCGAGGGCCTCGACGCCGGCGGCAACCTGGTGCTGCGCTCGGTGTTCCAGATGACCGAATGGCGGCGCAAGGACACCCGCCAGCTGGCCGGCCACTACCTGCACAAGCTGGCGCCGGAGGGCGAAGGCTGGCGGCTGCGCATGAAGCGGGTGCAGCTGGTCAACTGCGACGCGGCGCACGACAACCTGGAGCTCTTCATCTGATGGCTGCCAATCCCCCGCGCGCGGCCCTGGTCGCGCTGCACTACCAGAACGACGTGCTGCACCCCGAAGGCAAGATCCGCGTCGGCCTGAGCGACGACAGTACCGTGCGCGGCGCGGTCATCGCCGCCGCCGAGGCGCTGCTGCGCGGCGCCCGGCAGCGCGATTGGCCGATCGTGCACGTGCGCATCGCCTTCCGGCCCGACTTCGCCGACCTGCTGGCCAATGCGCCGATCTTTCGCAACGTGGCCGCGGCGCGGGCGGTGGTCGAGGGCAGCTGGGGCGCGGAGTTCTACGCCAGCCTGGCGCCGGACCTTGGGCGCACGCGCGAATTCGTGGTCGGGCACCGGCGCATCAACGCCTTCTACGGATCGGCGCTGGAAGAGATGCTGCGCATCGCCGGCGCCGAGCGGCTGCTGATCGCCGGCGTTGCCACCCACTCGGTGGTGGAGAGCACGGTGCGCCATGCGGTGGACATGGGGTACCCCGTCACGGTGGCGGCGGACGCCTGCGCCTCGGCCCAGGCCGCCGAGCACGAGGCCTCCTTGCACAGCATGCGGCTGATCGCCGAGGTGGCGCGCGGCGAGGCGGTGTTCGGATGAGCGCGGCGCCGGATCCGGTGGCGGGTGCGGGCCTGCCGTTGGCGCAGCAGGTGTCCCTGGCCGGCCGCGTGGCGATCGTCACCGGCGCCACCCAGGGCGTGGGCGCCGACATCGCGCGGGTGCTGTCGGCGTCGGGCGCACGGGTGGCCGTGGCCGGCATCGACGAGGCCGCAGGCCAGGCGCTGGTGGCTGAACTCACCACCCGGCCGGGCACCGAGGCCCTCTACTGCACGGCCGACATCGAGGACGACGCACAGATCGACCACTGCGTGCAGGCGGTGCTGCAACGCTTCGGTCGCATCGACATCCTGGTCAACAACGCCTGCAGCTACAGCGACGACGGCATTGCATCCAGCCGCGCGCAATGGCATCGCACGCTGGGCGTCAACCTGGTGTCGGCGGCGATCTTCGCGCAGAAGGTGCTGCCGCACATGGCGCGCGGCAGCGTCATCGTCAACCTGGGCAGTGTCGGCGGCAAATTCGGCACGGCCAGGCGGGCGCTCTACCCGGCCTCGAAGGCGGCGCTGCTGCAGCTCACCAAGAACATGGCGGTGACGCTGGCGCCGCAAGGCATCCGGGTGGTGGCGGTGTCGCCGGCTTGGACCTGGTCGCCTTCGGTGCAAGGCCTCGCCGAGGGGTCGCGCGAACGCGCCGACCGGGTGGCGGCCGCGCTGCATCCGCTGGGCCGCGTGGGCCACGGCGCCGAGGTGGGCCAGGCCGTCGCCTTCCTGGCCTCGGAGGCGGCCTCGTGGATCACCGGGGTGGACATCCCGGTGGAC
>DASXKG010000384.1:0-7121 GCA_036496965.1 Variovorax sp. | reverse complement strand
GGCCCTGATCATCCTCGGCGCGGGCGACCTGCCCGGCCATTCGGCGCTGCAGGTGGCGGCGCTTCGAGTCGGCCAGATCCTGATCGGCGTCACGGTCGCGATGGGCATCGCGCTGGCCTCGTCGCGCCACCGCGCGGACGCCCGTTTCAGGCAGGGTTCGGCGACCCTCCTGCAGCGGCTGGGCCGCCAGATGCAGCAGGCGCGCGCCGAACCGAATGAAGCCGAGCTCGAGAATGCCGGTGCCGCGGTGCGCAGCGCCATCGACCGCCTGAGCGCGCTGGCGGCCAGCGCGGATCGGGAATCGCGCTTGTTCCGGCGGCGGGCGTTGTCGGCCGACCCGCGCTTTCACCGCAAGCTCGCGGGCCTGACCGGGCGGATCGTGCAGGACGCCGGCCTGCTGAATCGCGTGCTGCGCGTGCAGCCGGCGGCAGATCAGCTGGCCGACGAAGCCGTGCGGGCCTCCGGCGCCGCGCTGGCCGCTGTCGCCGAATGCCTGGCCGGTGGTGGTCGACCCGATCTTGGCGCCCTGGCTCGGATGGCCGCTGATGCGCGGTCGTCGGGATCCGGCGCACTGCTGGCCGCGCCGCTGCATCTGCTGCTGGGCGACCTGCAGCGGCTGGATGCCTTGCTCGGAAAGCCCTAGCGCAAATCGCGCCGCGAAAGCAGCACGTTGCCGCCCGTGGTGTTGAAGGAGATCGTGGGCGCGCTGAAATCGCTGAGCGGCGCACCGAGTCCGATCTCTCCGCTGCCATGCAGCACGCACTCCTCGCGCCGCAGCGCGATCTCGCCGCTGGCGCCGGCCGTGCCGTGGAAGCGCACCCAGGTGCCGTAGGTGCTGACGTCGACCAGCACGCAACTGCCCTGGCGCGATTCGAGCCGGGCGTGCAGGCGCGATACCCGCGGGTCGTTGACCACGAACTGTGCTTCGTCCACCCGTCCGAGGTGGATCGGCAGTTCGTCCGCACGGAACATGGAGCGCACGTCGAGCCAGGCGAGCTCGATCTGCCCGAAAGACGAATCACCGGTCCGTGTCGCGTGCGGCAGCGTGGCGGGCATGGTCAGGAAGTCCGTGACTTCGTCCTGCCAGTCGATGCGATGAACCACCGGCATCTCGTTCTTGCCACGGATGTTGATCGGCCCGAGATTGCGGTGCCGCACTTCGCCGCCATGCAGCTGTCCGATCACCGACTCGGTGGCCCAGATCTGACCGGGGCCGGCCAGGTCGCTGAGACGGGAAGCGAGGTTGACCGCATCGCCGTAGCAATCGCCGTCGACCTCCACCACTTCGCCGGCTGCGACCCCGATCTGGAGCTCCATGCGCAAGGGCGAGGGCCAGGTTTGCAGGCGCTTCTGGTGGTTGCGCTGCATCTCCAGGACTGCGCGCGTCGCGGTGTTGCCATCCGGAAATATCGCGAAGACGCCATCACCCAGCGATTTCACGACACGGCCGCTGTGCGACTCGCACACGCCACTGATCCACTGGGTCAGTCGGGTGACGGTTTCGGTCGCACGCGCGTTGCCCATGGCCTCGAAAACCCTGGTACTTCCCGTCAGATCCGCGAAAACGACTGTGGAATTGGCGCCCATGTTGTGCAGTATTTGGTAGCTCGCGCGTCTCGATTATGGCAAAGGGCGGCCGAAATACGGGGCCGTCGCGCCAAATGAGGCCCGCCAGCCGCCAAGTTGTTGCTTTTTCATTTCGATACTTCTTGGACTAGGCACTCATGTTTATGCATTAGAACTTAGGTATCAATACTTAGACCAGTTTCTCCACTGTTTCGTGAAGTATGTTGTTTTTAAACATGAAATTGTTTGGCGGTGCTTGTGCCATGCCATGTGCAGCCTTAACGTAGCGTCTCCAAGGCTTCGGCAATTGCCACTTACCATGGTGTCCCCCAGCAGTTTCTTTCGCTTTCTGTCCCTCCCGGGCCTCGGCTTGCGCCGTTCCGCGGACCGGCAGATGGGCCAGATCCGGACTGCGATGCTTTCACTGCTGCAGGTCCACGGTGGCCACACGATGCAACGCGTCGCGCAGCGCGTACGTTTCGCCGGCGATCTGGAAGCGCTCTGGTACCTGCGCCAGGACGTGCTGACCGCGCTGAGCGCCGTCGATGGAGAAGTGGCCGCCCGGCGCCAGATGCGGCAGATCAACCGCCTGTTCAAGGGTGGCCTGCCCGACACGATGGGCCCGCGCAGCCATCACCGCGAAAGCGCCTGAATCCGCGCGGCAGCGCCAGGCTGCCCCTTTCGCCCCCGGCCCGCTCAATGTGCGTGCCGGTGTCCCCAGACCATGAACACATCGCGCCCATCGGCCGCCAGTTCGACCTTGGCGCCGACGGGCAGCAGCACCTTGGTCGGTACATGGCCGAAGGGCAGACCGGTCAACACAGGCACCTTGATCAGCTGGCGCAGCCGCGCCGCCACGGTCTTCATGCCGAAACCGCGGTCATGCGGGACCTTTCGGATGCCGGTGAACTGGCCGAGGACCACGGCCTTCTGGCGCGCCAGCACGCCGGCGTGGCGCAGTTGGTCGAGCATGCGTTCGACCCGGTAGGGATGCTCGTTGACGTCCTCGAGGAACAGGACGCCCTTGTCGATGGCCGGGAAGTACGGCGTGCCGAGCAGGCCGGCCAGCACGCAGAGATTGCCACCCCACAGTTGCGCGCCATGGATGCTGCGCAACGCCGGCAGGTCGGCGCTGTCCGCCGCCGGCATGCGCCAGCCGGTGCCCTCGCCCTGCCCGCTCGCCAGGTCCTCGAAGCAGGCTTGCATGATCTCGTCGGGCCCGGCCTCGGCGCCGAAGTCCTCGCCGAGCGCGGGTCCGGCCCAGGTCACGGCGCCGGTCCGGACGAGCAAGCCGAGTTGCAACGCAGTGAAATCGCTCAGGCCGACGAACCGGGTGCCGCGCTCGATGGCCCTGGCCACTTTCTTGTAGGGAATGTCGTCGAGGATGCGGGTCAGCCCGTAGCCGCCGCGCGAGATCAGTGCGAAGTCGGCGCCGCTGGCCGCGGCACGGGCGATGGCGGCCAGGCGCGTTGCGTCGTCGCCGGCAAAGCGCTGGTGGCTGGCGAGTGCCGCCGGGTCGACCTCGACCTCGTGGCCGAGCGCCTGCAGCCGCTTCACGCCGCGCCTGAATGCGGCCTTGTCGCGCACGGCGCTGGAAGGCGAATAGATGTAGATATGTTGTTGAGTCACGCAGCCAAGTATCCCATCGCCTGCTCGGCCAGCCGGGCCGCCTGCCCGGCATCGGGACCCGAGCCGGGCCGCCGCGCCGGCCCGAAGGCGCGCAGCGCCGCCTCGTGGCCTCGATCCGGAAAGGGCGCGCGCCAGGCGGCGGCGGTCGGCTCGCCGCCTTCCGGCGCGGCCAGCGTCGCCCGGAATCGTTCGGGGGCGGCGGCGTTCAGCAGCGCCGCAAGCGGCGCTGCTGCGGGGGTGTGGATCAGCACCAGCGGACCGGGCGCCAATCGGTCGAGCCATTCGAGCAGCAGGTCGCGATGCCACTCGAGCCGGTGCGCGGACGCGCGCTTGGGCTTGTCGCTGCGCCCGAAGCCGACCAGATCGGGCGCCAGGACGCGCAGTCCCGGCACGGCGGCCAGGTGGCGAAAGACATAGCTCCACTCCCCCGGTCCGTGCAGGCACAGGCAGGCGCCGCGCACATCGCGGGGACCCTCGTCCAGATAGTGCAGGCGCCAGCCGTGCTGGCTCGGCAGGTCGCTGACGTAGCGCGGCGGGACTGGGTAGCCGGGCAGACCGTCGAAGGCTTCGTCGGGCGTGCGCAGGGCGTCGTCTTGCAGGGGTTCGGCCTGCTCGCGAGCCAGGCTGCGGCGTTCCTGGAAGAAGGCTTGCAGCAGCGCCTGGCTGTCGGCGGCGAGCAGGCCGCCTTCGACCCGCGTCTGGTGATTGAGCTGCGGCTGGCCGGGCAGGTCGACCACCGAGCCGGCCGCGCCCGTCTTCGGGTCGGCCGCAGCGAACACGACGCGGTCGAGCCGTGCGTGCAATACGGCGCCCATGCACATCGCGCAGGGCTCGAGCGTGACGAAGAGCTCGCATCCGTCCAGCCGGTAGTTGCCGAGCGCCGCGCCGCCGGCGCGCAGGGCGACGATCTCGGCATGTGCGCTGGGGTCGTGGCTTGCGATCGGCGAATTGCGTGCGCTGGCCACCAGCTTGCCGTTCTTCACCAGCACGGCGCCGACCGGCACTTCTCCGGCCTGCCCGGCCTGCTGGGCCTCGGCCAGCGCGAGCGCCATCCAATCGGCGTCAGTTGTCATCGGGCATCGAGGGCCGCTTCTGCATCGCCTGATCCAGCGATTGCTTGAACTGCTGCTGGATCTGTTGGCTCTGCGCACGGACGTCGCCGGTCGCCGGCGCGCTGACCGACACCGGTGCGGGGCTGCCGCCCATCTGCTTCTTGACGAGCAGGCCGATGATTGCAAGCGCAAGCACCAGTCCGATCAAGCCGAGCCCGCGCATCTCAGCTCGCCTCGGGCGCCGCCGCGCCCGTCAGGCCCAGCCGCTGCATCCAGGACGCGAGCGCCTGCTCGTCCGCCGTTCCCTGGCTGTACCCGGCCAGCATGGCGGCGTGCGATTCGGGTCGGTGCTGGTTGAGCTTGAGCTTGCATTGCAGCGCCGTCACTTCGAGCTCGAAGGCGACGATCCCGCCCAGCATCTTGTGCTGGAACGCCTCGCCGAGTGCGCTCCACTGCTTGGCATAGCCGGGTTCGTGTTGGGCGATCAGGCGCTTGAGCAGGGCGTCCTTGGCCTCGGGCGTCTCGATCAGGCGAGCCTCGACCGTGCAATCGACTGCGAGATAGTTCCAGGTCGGCACCCGCGCCAGATCCGGATAGACCGAGGGCGACAGGTACGCGTGCGGCCCCAGGAAGCTGACCACCGCGCGCGGCCGGGCCTGCAGATAGCGCCAATGCGGGTTGGGCCTGGCGCAGTGGCCGAGGAGCCGGAAATCGCCGCTGCCGCCCTCTTCCAGCACCAGCGGCAGGTGCGTGAGGTAGGGAAGCCCGGCGTCGTCGTTCGAGATCAGGCTGGCGAAGGGGTGCTCGCGCATGAGTTGCGCCGCGATGGCGCGATCGGTGCTGTTGAACTGGGCAGGCATGTACATGCTGCGATTGTCCCCGAGCTTGCGCTTGCCATGCGAAGTTCGCGGCGAAGACACGCCCGCGGACCTCGAGCGCTTCGGCGCTGGCCAAGCAGCAGCTTCCGGGCGCATAGTCCGCCAATGCTCTCTGTCTTCGACATCTTCAAGGTAGGTATCGGCCCCTCGAGCTCGCACACGGTCGGGCCGATGCGCGCGGCGGGCATGTTCGCCGCCACCCTCGAGCGCGAGGGGCTGCTGGCGCGCACGGCGCGCGTGCGGGTGCTGCTGTATGGCTCGCTGGGCGCGACCGGACACGGGCATGCGACCGATCTGGGCGCCATCCTCGGCCTCTGCGGGGAAGCACCCGACACGGTCGACCCGGCCACGGTTCGCCCGCGCATCGACGCTCTGCGCCGATCCGGCGAACTGATGCTGCTCGGGCGCCACCGCATCGCCTTCGAGCCGACGCGCGACATCGAATTCATCGGCCAGGAATCGCTGGCTGAACATCCCAACGGCATGCGGCTGATCGCTCTGGCGGCCGACGCTGCGCCGCTGGCCGATCGCTGCTATTTCTCGGTCGGCGGCGGCTTCGTGGTCGAAGGCGGCGCCGGCGCCGCCGCACCGGCGCTGGCCGGCGGCGAACTCCTGGTTTGGCCCTACCCTTTTCGCACCGGCGACGAACTGATCGCCCAGGCCTGCGCCCACGGCCTGTCGGTCGCCCAGCTGATGCTGGCCAACGAATGCGCCTGGCGTCCGGCCGCCGAGGTGCGCGCGGGCCTGCTGCACATCTGGCGGGTGATGCAGCAGTGCGTGCAGCGCGGCTTCGGCATCGGCAACGCCAGCGCGGCCGAGCGCCTTCCGGGCAACCTCAACATCCGCCGCCGGGCACCCTTGCTGCTGCGCGAGCTGCAGGCGCGCGAGGCCGGCGCCGGCACGGCCGACCCGCTGGGCGCCATGGACTGGGTGAATGCCTTCGCCATGGCAGTCAACGAGGAAAACGCCGCCGGTGGCCGGGTGGTCACGGCGCCGACCAACGGTGCGGCGGGCGTGGTACCGGCGGTGCTGCACTACTACGAGAAATTCCAGCCGGGCGCCTCGGAAGACGGCATCGTCGACTTCCTGCTCACCGCGGCGGCGATCGCCCTGCTCTACAAGGCCAACGCATCGATCTCCGGCGCCGAAGTCGGCTGCCAGGGCGAAGTCGGCGTGGCCTGCTCGATGGCCGCCGGCGCACTGGCCGCGGCAATGGACGGCACGCCGGCGCAGGTCGAGAACGCGGCCGAGATCGGCATGGAGCACAACCTCGGCCTGACCTGCGACCCCGTCGGCGGCCTGGTGCAGGTGCCCTGCATCGAACGCAACGCGATGGGCGCGGTCAAGGCCATCAATGCGGCCCGGCTGGCGCTGCGCGGCGACGGCAGCCACTTCGTCTCGCTGGACGCGGTGATCCGCACCATGATGCAGACCGGCGAGGACATGAAGTCGAAATACAAGGAAACCTCGGAGGGCGGCCTGGCGGTCAACGTGGTGGAATGCTGAGCGCCTGCCAGCGCTTATATTGCGTGGCCTTTGGCGCGATCTGCCAAACTAGGAACCAGGCATGCAACGAAATTCACCGGTGATCGCCATCCATGGCGGCGCAGGCACCGTCAACGCGGCGGCCCTCGACGCCGCCGCCGCACAGCGCTACCACGATGCGCTGCGCGACATCGTCCTCGCCGCCCAGGCCCTGCTGCTGCAGGGCGCCGGCGCGCTCGATGCCGTGTGCCTCGCGGTCGCCATGCTGGAAGACTGCCCGCTGTTCAACGCCGGCCATGGGGCCGTCTTCACCGCCGACGAAACCCATGAACTCGATGCCGCGGTCATGAACGGCGCCGACCTCGCAGCCGGCGCCGTGGCCGGCGTGAGCCGCATCAAGAGTCCGGTGCGCGCGGCGCGCGCGGTCATGGAGGACGGCCAGCATGTACTGATGGCCGGTGCGGGGGCCGAGGCCTTTGCCTTGCAGCATGGTCTGGAGATGGTCGACCCC
>DASXKG010000383.1:0-10574 GCA_036496965.1 Variovorax sp. | reverse complement strand
GAGGTGATGGCGCTGGCACGGCAGGCGGGCAAGCCGGTCAATGTCTCGCTGTCCTGCGCCTTCGGTTGCCCGATGGAGGGCGACATCGATCCCGCGGTGGTGCTCGATTGGGCGCGCCGCTTCGTCGACCACGGCGCCCGCGGCATCACCTTGTGCGACACCACCGGCATGGCCTACCCGCCGCAAGTGGCCGCGCTGGTGCGCCAGTTCCGCGCCGCACTGCCCGCGGCCGAACTCACGCTGCACTTCCACAACACGCGCGGCATGGGGCTGGCCAACCTGCTGGCTTCCATCGACGCCGGTGCGGACCGCTTCGACAGCTCGCTGGGCGGGCTCGGAGGCTGCCCCTATGCGCCGGGCGCCAGCGGCAATGTCTGCACCGAGGAAATGGTGCATGCGCTGGAACTCATGGGCTTCGACACGGGCTGCGACCTGGCGGGGCTGATTCGTGCCGCCGAGCGCCTGCCGGCGCTGATCGGGCACGAGATCCCGAGCCAGATCGTCAAGGCCGGCCGCCGGCTCGACCTGCATCCGCGGCCGGCCGACTTCGACCAGTGGCGCGAGCGCGCCCTGGCGCGCGAGGCCGCGCCGCAGGGCAGCCGGCCCTGACCCCTTGCGTTCCCTCCAACGCCATCCCAGGACACATCCAGTGAACGAATCCAACGCTCTTTCCCGCCGCACCTTCGGCCTCAGCACGCTCGGCGCCCTGGTTGCGCTCGCCGCCTCGGGCCGCGCCCATGCGGGCGGCGCCGACAAATACCCCGACCATTCGATCATGATGCTGGTGCCGGCCGCGGCCGGCGGCACCACCGACCTGGCGGCGCGCATGCTGAGCGTGCCGCTCGGGGCCGCGCTCGACCAGGCGGTGGTGGTCGACAACCGCGGCGGCGCCAACGGCGTGATCGCGGCCGTGGCGGTCAAGCGCGCAGCGCCCGATGGCTACACCTTGCTGATGCAATACTCGGGCTACCACGTGATCACGCCGCTGGTCACGAAGGGGCCCCAGCAGTGGGAGGCCAAGGACCTGACGCCGGTGGCCAACGTGCTTTCCGCGCCGCAAATCGTCGTGATCCGCGCCGATCTGCCGTTCAAGACCATGGCCGACCTGGTGGCCTATGCGAAGGCGCATCCGGGCAAGCTCAACTACGCGTCCTCGGGCAACGGCTCGCTGCAACATGCCACCGGCGCCATGCTGGAGCAGCAGGCCGGCATCCAGCTCACGCACATTCCCTACAAGGGCACCGGGCCGGCGCTGCAGGACATGCTCAGCGGCGTGGTCGACCTCACCTTCGGCACCGCACCGCCCTTCGTGCCGCACATCCAGGCAGGCAAGCTGCGCGTGCTGGCCACCACCGGCAAGACCCGGCTCGACAGCCTGCCCGAGGTGCCGACCAGCGCCGAAGTCGGCTTGCCGAATCTCAACGCGAGCTCCTGGTTCGCCGTCTTCGCGCCGGCCGGCACACCGAAGCCGATCGTCGACAAGCTCAGCGCCGACATCGCCAAAGTCGTCGCGCTGCCGGCATTCAGGCAGAAGGCCGCCGAACTGGGGGCGCTGGCCGACTACATGTCGCCCCAGCAACTCGCGGACATGGTGGCCAGCGACACCCGGCGCTGGACCGAGGTGGTGCGGGCGACGGGGATCCGGGGGGACTGAGCCGGCGCGATCACGCCAGCCGAGCGCGCGGGTCGTGTCGGCCCAGGCGCCGCAGCAGGTGGTCCACTTCCGCCTGGGCCGGCTTCGAGAACGGCGCGGCGGGCCGGCGCTGCGCCGCCGAGCTCATCAGTCCGCGCCGCATCAGGACATATTTGCGCACCGACAGCCCCACCCCCGGCTGCTGCTCATAGCGCAGCAGCGGCAGGTGGGCATCGAAGAGGTCGTGCGCTTCTTCGCGCCGGCCTTCCTGCGACAGGCGCACCACATCGCACAGCATGTCGGGAAACGCATAGCCGGTGTTGGCGCCGTCGGCGCCTCGCTCCATCTCGTAGTCGAGAAAGAGGCCGTTGTTGCCGCACAGGATCGGAATGCGGCGCATCGATCCGGCAGCCTCGAATTCGCGCAGCGCGCTGATCTTCTCCAGGCCCGGCCAGTCCTCGTGCTTGAGCATGGCGCACGACGGAATCTCCTGCACGATGCGCCGGATCACCCCCGGCGTCATCTGGACCGAGAAGGTCAGCGGGTAGTCCTGCAGCACGAAAGGCACGTCGGCACCGATGGCCTGCGCCGCCTGCCGGTAGTAGCCCACGATCTGGTCGTCGGTGCGCAAGGTATTGGGCGGGGCGATCATCACGCCGGCGGCACCTTGCGCCATCACATCGTGCGCGAGGGCCCGCATGGCGGCAAAGCCGGGCGCCGACACGCCGACGATCACCGGAAGACCGGCAGCGCGCCGGATCATCTGCGTGGCGACCGCGACCGCCTCCGCATGCTCCAGCTTCGGCGCTTCGCCCAGCTGCCCGAGCACGGTGATGCCGGTGCAGCCGCAGGAAAGATAGAAGTCGGTCAGCCGGTCGATCGACGCGGTGTCGATGCGGCCATCGTCCAGGAAGGGGGTCGGAGCGATGGGGTACACGCCCCGGGCGTTGGAATCGAATTTCATGGCTTGCCTCAATCCAGATCGAGCTGAAAACAAGATCAATGATAATGAGCAGCTATGAGCGCTTGTCCGAACTGTGGCGCGCCGCGCCAGGCGCGCCATCGCTTCTGCTGGAGTTGCGGCGCATTGCTCAACGCGCATCGCGAGCTCAAGCAAGCGACGGTTCTGCTGGCCGACCTCTGCGATTCCACGACCCGGGTGGTTCAGACCGACGCCGAGGGCGGACAGGCCTTCCTCGACCGCGCCTACCGGATGATGTCCGCGGCCGTGGCCGCCTATGGAGGCACCCAGGTGCAATGGCGCGGCGACGAACTGCTGGCGCTGTTCGGCGCGCCGATCGCCCAGGAGGATCACGCGCTGCGCGCCTGCATGGCCGCGGTGGCCATGCTCGAAGGCATGAAGGCACAGCAGCCGGGGCAGGCACCGATGATCGTCAGCATCGGGATCGACTCGGGCGAGGTCATCGTCGGTCCGGGCAGCGGAGATCTTGCCACCAGCTATCGGGTCGACGGCGCACCGGTTCATCTGGCATCCCGACTCGAGCAGCTCGCGCCGCCCGGTGCCGCCTATGTCAGCGGCAGCACGATGCAGCTGGTCGGCGGTCAGATCGAAGCCAGGTCGCTGGGCAAGCGCCTGATCCGCAGCTTCGAGATCCCGGTGGAGGTCCATGAGATTGCCGCCGGACTCCAGGGTTCGGCCGCGGCACCGCTGGCACGCCGGCGCTACCTGAGTCCGCTCGTCGGCCGTGACGAATCCATGGACTTGCTCATGGCGGCGGCCGCCGGCGTGCGCAGCCGCCGGCTCTTTCGAGCTGTCGGCCTGTGCGGCGACGCGGGCATCGGCAAGTCGCGCCTGATCGCCGAGTTGTGTCTTCGCCTGCAGGCCCAGGGCTTCGCCACGGTATCGGTCGCCGCCCACGCCTACGGCAGCAGGGCGCCCTACAACCTGGTGGCGGACATCGTCAGGTCCTTGCCGGGGCCTGCCGATGAAGACGCGGGCGACGCACTGTCGCGCCGCGAACCCGACGGCGACGCAGAGGATGAGGAAGTCGATGCGGCCGCCTTGACCGATTTGCTGGCAACCGGCGACCCGGGCGACCGATGGCGCGCCCTGACACCTCCGCAGCGGCGCGATCGCATCGCCAGCGCCTTCATCCGCCGGGTGCGCGAGAGCGCCGGCCAGGCACCGCTGGTGCTGGCGGTCGAGGACGTGTTTCTTGCCGACCGGCGCAGCGTGCGATTGCTCGAGTCGCTCGCCAAGCGCCTGCAAGGCCATCCGCTGCTGCTGGTCATGAGCTATCGGCCGGACTTCGCCCATCGCTGGAACGAAGCCCCCTGGTTCGACGAGCATCGCATCGGCCCCCTGGCGTCCGGCGAGATCACCGCGCTGGCAGACAGCTTGCTGGGCGGTGACGCGTCGCTGACCGAGATCCGGCGCGCCCTGCTCGAGCGTGCCGGCGGCAACCCCCTGTTCCTCGAGCAGATGGTGATGACGCTGGTCGATGGCGGCGGCCTGCTGGGGCCTCCCGGCGCCTACCGCAGCGTCCCCTCGGAGGTGCCGCTGCGCGTGCCCGCGTCGATCATGGCCATCATCGGGGCGCGGGTCGATCGGCTGCCGCCAGGCGCCAAGGCCAGCCTGGAAGCCGCCGCCCTGCTCGGCGAGCCCCTGGAAGCGGCCGTCGTCGCGGCCATGCGCGACATTCCCGAAGCCGAGGCGGAGCGCCATCTGCGCCATGCCCTCTCCGGCGGGCTGATCGTCGCGGCGCCGGCAGAGCGCCACTACAGCTTCCGCCATGGGCTGGTCCAGGACTCGGTGCTGGCGGCATTGACCCGCTCGCGGCGCAGCCAGCTGCATCGCGCCGCCTTCGAGGCCTTGAGTGCCCGCGTCGGGGCGCAGGCGACAGCCAATGCGGCCACCCTGGCCCACCACGCATTCCATGGCGAGCAATGGCGCGCGGCCGCCGAACAGGCCCTGGCGGCGATGTCCCGCTCGATCGCGCGCTCCGAGAACAAGGATGCGCTGCGCCAGTTCGAGTTTGGCCTCGACGCAGCACGGCGGCTCGATGCACAAGCCGCCATGCCCGAACTGGCATTGCGCGTCGAGGCCCTGGGCGCCCAGATGGCACTCGGCCTGTTCGACGCCATCGTGTCGAATCTCGAGCGGGCGGAGAGCATCACCAAGACCCTGGGCGATGTCCGACGCCAGGCCGCGGTGTCCTTGCAACTCGCCGTCACGCTCTGGGCGCGCGGCAGCTACAGCCAAGGCCTGGCGGTGGCCACCGATGCCGGCAAAGCGGCCGCCTCGGCCGGTAGCCGCAGCCTTCAGATGGCGGCGATGCAGGCGCGCCTGATGCTCCACCACGGCCTCGGCCGCTACGAGGAAGCCGGCGCCGACGCGGCGCAGCTCGAGAGTCAATTCGGCGCCGAACTCAGGGCCCGGCGGCTGATGCCCGGCTGGGCGGTGATTGCCTCGGTCAACCGGCATGCCTTCAAGGCCCACACGCTGCTCTTGCGCGGCGACCTGGGCGCCGCCCAGGCGGCCTGCAATGACGGCTACCAGGAACTCCAGGAGCAGGATCATCCGTTCTCGCGCGTGCTCCTGGATTTCGTCCAGGGCGACCTGCTGATGGCGCAACAGCGCAGCGGCGAGGCCGTGGCCCTGCTGAGCGCCTCGCTCGAGTTGTGCCGGGTGCACGAACTGGCCAACATGTATCCGGCCATCCTGGCGCACCTGGGCGGCGCCCTGGCCCTCGACGGACAGGCGGCGCAGGCCCTGGCGCTGCTCGAGCCGGCCATCGCGCAAAAGGCTTCGATGGCCGGCGGACGCTACAACGACTACTACTTCCCCTACTTCTTCGCGCTGGCGCTGCATGCCGGCGGCCGCGAGGACGAAGCCGTCGTCTCGGCCCGCCAGGCCTGCGACGTGGCTTCGTCCTTCGAGCAGCGGGGCCACGAGACGCGCGCCTTGCTGCTGCTGGCCAGGCTGGAGGCGATGGCAGGGCGAAGCCAGGACGCGGCCGAGCACCTGGCCGAGGCGAAGGCCCTGGCGCAGCAATGCAGGATGGACGGCCTGCTGCGCGACATCGAGGACGAACCCGCCGGGCACGCAGCGCCTGCCCCGAGTGCAGCCACCATGCCTGATCCGAATCATGCGTGAGTCGGGCAGCCGTCGCGCCCTCCAGTGGCTCACCTACCGCGGCGTGAGCGCCCTGCTTCATCAGCCGCGGGCGCTGCGCCTGTTGGCCTCGCTGGTCCGGCATCAACCCTGGGTCGGCCGTTTCGCGAAGATGGTGGCCACGCGCAACGAGGTCGTGGCTTGCCTGCAGCGGCCGCTGGCCTTTTCGAGCACGGTGAACCGGCCCAATCTCGTGGCCGGCGATTTCGTGATCGGCATGGAGTCCGGGCCGCGCCATGACTCGGAGCGCCACCTGCTGGTCTCGAAGCTGCCCGGCCCCGACGCCTTCGCGCGCCATGCCGCGGACGCAAGCAGGCAGCGCATCGAGGACCTGCTGGCAGGCCCGGAGCGAAAGTTCGATCTGCTCGACGAGTACATGGTGCCGGTCGCATGGGAGGCCATCAGCCGAGCGTTCGGGGCCCTGCTGCCGGCGCTGGCGCCGGGCGATCCGATGCTGATGAACATTCGCTACGTCGGGGCGCATCTGGTGGTGGGCTCGATCGCCACCGAGTCCGTGCAGCGCCGTGCCATGGACAGCGCGACCGAGATGAATGCCTGGGTGCGCGGCCAGATCGATGACTTGCAGAGTGCCTGGGGCATGGTGTCTGCGAGCGAGCGCGAGGAGGTGGCCCGCAATGTGGTGGGCTTGCTCTGGGTCGGCCATCCTGCCACCGCGCAAAGCGGCGCGCTGATCGTGCAGGAGCTCTTCGGCCGGCGCTCCGAGCGCAAGCTGGCGCAGCTGAGCTCTCTCGTTCGAGCGCATGCCGACCCCTGGCAGGACGATGGACTGCGCCAGGCCCTGAAGGATCACGTGCTCGAGCTGCTGCGTTTTCGGCCGCCCTTTCCCATGCTCAAGCGCGACGTGCGGCGCGACACGCGCTACGGCCCGGAAGGCGAGAACCCGATCACCGGCGGCACCCAGCTGACGCTGCTCATGCTCGGCGCCATGTTCGACCCCGAGGCCATGATGAGCAGCCCGACCCGCTACGAGCCGGGGCGGGAGTTCCGCAACCCGCGCGATCGCTACCTGGTCTTCGGCTGGGGCGCCCGGCAATGCATCGCGCGCGACGTGGTGGTGGAAATCCTGGCCGGTGCCCTGCTGGGGGTGCTGCTGCTGCCGCAATTGACCTGGGCCGATCCGTGGTGGCGCCGGATCCGCTACGACGGACCGATGATCGCCAAGATGCGCGTCAAGTTTCGCAAGGGCTGAGCACCGGCATGGCACGCCATCAAATGCTCTGCTTCGTGACCCCGCTGGCGCCGCAGGCCCCACTGGAGCTGGCTCCGAGCGTCCTGCGTCGCATCGACGCCATGTGGCCGGCCATCGGCCGAGTTCACTTTGCCACGCTGGCCCTGCTGCCCCCCGCGCCCGGCGCACCCGAAGGCGAGCGGCCTTCTCTCATGCTGGAGGTCGTGACCGACGAGGATCTGGCGCCGGCCGACCTGGTGACGCTGATGCTGGAGTTCGGCTTCGGCGCGCTGTGGCGCTTGTATGGGCACAACTGGACGGGTCCAGCGAAGGCGGGCTCGGGCATCAAGCGCGAGTGGTTGCGCGCCTTCCTGATCGCGCATGCCAGCGCGGCCAACTGCGGCTTCGTCGGCGCGCGCGACCGCAGCGTGGCGCAGGTGCTGGCCGAGCACGAGCTGTTCGTGCAGGCGCGCGCTGCGCTGCATGCCTTGCCGCCGGACCAGCGTCCGGTCGATGCCGCCGCCTTGGCCGAAGGCATGTCCGCCTGGGCCGAGGGCGTCGGCTTCGGCTGGATCAGCGAGCCCGCCTGTCGCTCCCGATGGCGCAAGGGGCCGGGCTTCGGGCTGCTGGACTGGATGGCGCTGTTGCTGCGCCTGGTGTTTCCCTTCCTCGGCCTGCTGGGCCTGTGCTTCTCGCTGGGCTGGGCTGTCGACTGGCTGGCGCATGCCCGGCTGGCCGCGGATTGGCATCTGGTGGGCAATCCGCCGGCCGCCGTGGCGCTGGCCGCCTGGCCCTTGTTGCTGGTGCTCCTGCTGTCCTTCCTTTTGCGCGGGGTCTTCTCCGAACTGGGCATCCTCGTGCTGGTCGCCCTGGTCGTGCTTTTCTCGCTGGTCGCACTGGACGTGCTCGCCAAGAGCGCCATCGAGGCCGTCTTTCCGCCCACCGACCTGAGCTACGCCCTCCATGTTCTGCAGATCGCGCTGCTGGGTCTGCTCGGCCTGATGGCGTTCGCGGCGGCGGCCATCGTGCTGGCCTTGATCCCCGCCGCGTTGGCGCTGCGCGGGCCACCCTTCTTTCCGCTCTTGACCATGCTGGCGCTGCTGGCCATCGGGTGCGGCTTCACGCTGGTCCTCGCCCAATGGATGCTGGACCTCATGGGATTGAGGGATTGCGCACAGCTTGCGCTGCCCGAGGGGTGCCAGGCCGATGGGGCGACACAAGGGGCCTGGACGCTGCTCGCCATGGTCTCGGTGGCGGCGGTGGCCGTGCTCGCGATCTACGCCTTCAGCCGGGAGCTTCCCGAGCTGATGAAGATCGGTGTCAAGCTGAATCGGCCCGGCGCCTTGCCGCATCAGCCGGCGCATCAGGTGCATCCCAGCATCGAGATCTGCGAAGCGCAACTGGCGCAGCGCGTCAGCCACATGATCAGCCTGACCGAGATCCGGCGCCCGTACTTCCTGCACCGCAACTTGCTGCGCTTGTGGCTGCGGTTCATCGACGTGCTGGGCGAGCTGGTCTTCACCGAAGGCATCCTGGGCAGCGCCAAGGGCATCAAATTCGGCCACTGGCACATCGTCGGCGACGGGCGAAGGCTGCTGTTCTGCAGCAATTTCGACGGTGCCTTCGGCGGCTACCTGGACGAGTTCATTCGCGGCGCCTCCGAAGGCGTCAACCTGGTCTGGCGCCACAGCGAGCTGCGCCCGCGACGGGCCGCGCGCCACGACCAGCCCAGCGTCGCGGCAGCGCGCTTCTTTCCGCCCACACGGGCGAGCATCTTCAAGGGCTGCAGCGCCGAGCAGGCCTTCAAGGCCTATGCCCGCGACAGCATGGTTCCCCATCTGTACCGCTTCGAGGCCTATCCTTTCACGAACGACGACATCGAACGCAGCACGCGCCTGCGCGAAGCCCTGCAAGGCACGCGCAGCGCATTGAAGGACGACCAGATCGCGAGGGCGCTCGAATCATGAAAAGCAGGGAAGACGGACTCGAAGGCTTCAGGCAGGCGTGCAGCGATATCCAGGCCATCGTCGGCACCGGGTTTCCAGGCCTGCGCAGGGCACGCTATCTGCTCATCCGCATCCACGATCCGGGCGCGGCGCGCAATTGGCTGCGGCGGCTTCTGGACGCGGGGTTGATCCATGGCATCGGCCATCTGCGCCGCCATGGGCCGGGCGGGGAGCCGATGGCCGACGCTGCGGCCCGGAGCCAGGCGCATGACCTGAAGCAATCGGCCTACCTCGGCCTGAGTTATGCCGGGCTGAAAGCGCTCGGCTTGCAGGACGACCCGCTGTTGCCCTTTCCGAGCGCCTTTCGCAACGGCATGGCCGGCGCGCTGCGCCGCCAGCTGTTCGGCGAATCCGGGGAGCCGCCCCTGGAATGGGGCGACGTGGACGCCGGGTGCCCATTCGTCGTGCACATGTTCGTGGCCCACTACTGGCACGTCGATGAAACCATGCCCGCGCCGATCCTCGATCCGGCGCAGCTTCCGGACGGATTGGAAGTGCGACCCGTCTCGACCTGCCCCAGCTATATCGAAGCCTCGCCGCAGCCGGGCGTCGACCCCGCGGTGTTCGAACCCTTCGGTTCGCGCGATGGCATCGGACAGCCGGTGCTGGCCGGCCTGAGGCTGTCGAAAAGCGAACGGGATTCCAAGAACCTTGCCGGCAAGTTGTTCGACGATCGGGTCGTCATGCCGGGCGAGTTCGTGCTGGGCCAGAAGAACGAATACGGCGAGAGCGCCTATTGCCCCAACGTGGTCGGCTGGCCCGCCGAACGGCCGTCGGCCGCCGTCGGATTCGGTCGCAACGGCAGCTACCTGGCCGTGCGCCAGATCGCCCAGCATGTGGCCGCCTTCCGGGGCTTCGCCGCCGCCCACCCTGCGCTCGAACTGGCCCAGCAATTCATCGGGCGGCGGAAGCTTGACCCGAACGAAGATTCGCCGGACGACGGCTATTCGCTGCTGGACGGCGCCGAGCCACCGGCGGAGATCGACGCCTTTCGCTACCTCGAGACCGATGCCAACGGCTTCGCCTGTCCGCGCGGCGCCCATGCGCGGCGGGCCCATCCCCGCGACACGCTGGCCGTCGGCGTCCAGCAAGGCATCGCGGATTCGAAGCTGCATCGGATGCTGCGCCGCGGACGCGTTTTCGCCACTGACTGTGCCAAGGCCGCCTGCTCCGAGGCCTGCAGCGGGCATCCGGCCGCACGCCAGGGCGAGGCGCCGTGCGGCCAGGGGATGATGTTCGTGGCCCTCAATGCCGACCTGGATCGGCAGTTCGAATTCGTCCAGCGCAGCTGGATCTCGGGTTCCCGCTTCGGCGACCTGAGCGACGAACGCGACCCGATCCTCGGGGTCGGCAAGCGATCGTTCACGGTGCAGGGCTGTCCGGTGGGCAAGCGCATCGACGGGCTGCCCCGCTTCACCACGGTGCGGGGCGGTGGCTACTTCTTTCTGCCCAGCCTGCCGGCACTGGATTGGCTGAGCGGAGGTCGATCGTCCGTCGAGGTCCGTTGACCAGAACCCTGAGGCTCAAAGCGATCCCACGAAGCCGCGCAGGATGCCGGCCACTTCGCGCGGCGCTTCGATCGGCAGCAGATGCCCCTTTTGCTCGAGGATG
>DASXKG010000382.1:0-7302 GCA_036496965.1 Variovorax sp. | reverse complement strand
GCGCGGCGCGGAGCGCCAAAATACCAATCGATCACGGTGAAACCCAATCTTCGACAAAGACCCGGGCCTTGCGCGGGGTGGCGACCACCTTGTCGCCCTCGGCGAGGCCCAGGTCCCGGAACTGTTGCGCAGGGAGTTGCGCCTCGATGATGGTTCCGGAGCCTGGATTATCAGGATTCGATTCGACCGGTTCCAGTTCCAGCCGCGCGATCGGTCCGACCACGATGGCGCGGCTCAGCACGGCCACGATGCCGCTCGCCCCCGGCGCATAGCGCTCGACGCTCAGGTCGTGTGGCCGCACGTAGGCCAGCGCCTTGCCGTCGCGCAGTTCGCGCTGCTCGGGCGTGTCCAGGCGGATGCCCTCGACATGCACCTCGCCCTCCAGCGCCCGTCCGTGGAACAGGTTGACGTCGCCCAGGAAGCCGTAGACGAAGGGGCTGGCCGGGTGGTCCCACACATCCTGGGGCGAGCCGACCTGCTCGATGCGGCCGCTGTTCATCAGCACCACGCGGTCGGCCACCTCGAGGGCCTCTTCCTGGTCGTGGGTGACGAAGATGCTGGTGACGTTCAGCTCGTCGTGCAGGCGGCGCAGCCAGCGACGCAGTTCCTTGCGCACCTTGGCGTCCAGCGCGCCGAAGGGTTCGTCCAGCAGCAGCACCTTGGGCTCGACGGCGAGAGCGCGGGCCAGCGCGATGCGCTGCCGCTGGCCGCCGGAGAGCTGGGCCGGATAGCGCTCGGCCAGCCAGTCGAGCTGCACCAGCCGGAGCAGGTCATGCACCTTGGCCTTGATCTGCGCCTCGCTCGGGCGGAGGCTGCGCGGCTTGACCCTGAGGCCGAAGGCCACGTTCTCGAACACCGTCATGTGCCGGAACAGCGCGTAGTGCTGGAACACGAAGCCCACCTGTCGCTCGCGCACATGCACCTCGGTCGTGTCCTCGCCGGAGAACAGGATGCTGCCCGCATCGGCCGTCTCGAGGCCCGCGATGATGCGCAGCAGCGTGGTCTTGCCGCAGCCCGAGGGGCCCAGCAGCGCCACCAGCTCGCCGGATGAAACGTCCAGGCTGACGTCGCGCAAGGCATGGAAGTCGCCGAACTGCTTGCTGACGTTTCGGATTTCGATACTCATGGTGTCCTGTTTCTCCTTCAGGCGGCCAGGGCGCTCGGGCGCTCGGGCGGCAGTTCGGCCAGCGCCTTCATCTCGCGCTCGTGGCGCCATTCGATGAAGGACTTGATCACCAGGGTGACCAGCGCCAGGATGGCCAGCAGCGAAGCCACCGCGAAGGCGGCGACCGACTGGTATTCGTTGTAGAGCACCTCGACGTGCAGCGGCATGGTGTTGGTCTGCCCGCGGATATGGCCCGACACCACCGACACCGCACCGAACTCGCCCATCGCCCGCGCATTGCACAGGATCACGCCATAGAGCAGACCCCACTTGATATTGGGCAGTGTCACATGCCAGAAGGTCTGCCAGCCACTCGCGCCGAGCACGATGGCGGCCTGTTCCTCGTCGGTTCCCTGGGCCTGCATCAACGGGATCAGTTCGCGGGCGATGAACGGAAAGGTCACGAACACCGTGGCCAGCACGATGCCGGGCACCGCGAAGATGATCTTGATGTCGTGCGCCGCCAGCCAGGGGCCGAACCAGCCCTGGGCGCCGAACACCAGCACGTAGATCAGGCCGGCGACCACCGGCGACACCGCGAACGGCAGGTCGACCAGCGTCGTCAGCACCGCCTTGCCGCGGAACTCGAACTTGGCGATGGCCCAGGCTGCCGCCACGCCGAACATCAGGTTCATCGGCACGGCGATGGCGGCGGTCAGCAGCGTCAGGCGGATCGCGCTCCAGGCGTCCGGCTCCTGCAACGCCTCGAAGTAGGCCGCGAAGCCCTTGCGCAGCGCCTCGGCCGCGACCGCGGCCAGCGGGAGCACCAGGAACAGGAACATGAAGGCCAGCGCGACGCCGATCAGCGTACGCCGCACCCAGGCCGATTCGGTGGTTCCGGCCTGCGCCCGGCGCACCGTGGCCGATGCCGCGGATGGCGCGCTCACTTGGACGCCTCCGAGCGCCGCCGCTTCCAGCCCTGCAGCCCGTTGATGACCAGGAGCAGTACGAAGGAGATCACCAGCATCACCAGCGCGACCGCGGTGGCGCCCGCGTAGTCGTACTGCTCCAGCTTGCCGATGATGATCAGCGGCGTGATCTCGGAAATCATCGGCATGTTGCCGGCAATGAAGATCACCGAGCCGTACTCGCCGATGGCGCGCGCAAAAGCCATCGCGAAGCCGGTGAGCAGGGCCGGCATGATCGACGGCAGGATCACCCGCATGAAGGTCTGCAGCCGCGTCGCGCCGAGGCTGGTGGCGGCTTCTTCCAGTTCCCGCTCGGTGTCCTCGAGCACCGGCTGCACCGTGCGCACCACGAACGGCAGGCCGATGAAGATGAGCGCGATGACGATACCCGCCGGCGTGAAGGCCAGCTTGATGCCCAGCGGCTCCAGGAACTGCCCGACCCAGCCATTGCCGGCCAAAAGCGCCGTCAGCGAGATGCCGGCCACGGCGGTCGGCAACGCGAAGGGCAGGTCGACCAGCGCGTCGACGATCCGCTTGCCCGGGAATTTGTAGCGCACCAGCACCCAGGCCACGAGCAGGCCGAAGACCAGGTTGACCAGCGCCGCGATCAGCGAGGCGCCGAAGGTCAGGCGATAGGAGGCCATCACGCGCGGCGAGCTCACGGCCGCCCAGAAGGCTTCCCAGCTCATCGTGGCCGTCTTGAAGACCAGCGCCGACAGCGGGATCAGGACGATCAGGCTCAGGTAGAGCAGCGAGAAGCCGAGGGTGATGCGAAAGCCCGGCAGCACGCGGCGCGACACGCCGCGCGGGGTGGCGCCGGGCAGCGCCGCCTGCGGCAGCGCCGAAGTCACAGCACTGCTCATCTACTTGGCGCCGGGCGTGTAGAGCCGGTCGAACTGGCCGCCGTCGTTGAAGTGCACCTTCTGGGCTTGCGCCAGGCTGCCGAACAGTTCCTGCACGGTGAACAGCTGCAGCGGCTTGAAGTTCGCCGCGTACTTCTTCTGCACCGCCTCGGAGCGCGGGCGCAGCGCATGCCTGGCGGCGATTTCCTGTCCCTCGTCCGAATAGAGATAGTCCAGATAGGCCTTGGCGAGCTCGCCGGTGCCTTTCTTGGCCACGGTGCGTTCCACCACCGCCACCGGGTTCTCGGCCAGGATGCTGATCGAGGGATACACCACATCGACCTTGCCGGCGCCGAACTCGCGATCGATGGACAGCACTTCCGATTCGAAGGTGATCAGCACGTCGCCGATGTTGCGTTGCAGGAAGGCGGTGGTCGCGTCGCGTCCGCCGCGCGCCAGGATCGGCACGTTCTTGAACAGCTTGCCGACGAACTCGGCGGCCTGCGCATCGCTGCCGCCCTTCTTCTTCACGTAGCCCCAGGCGGCCAGGTAGGCATAGCGGCCGTTGCCGCCGGTCTTGGGGTTGACGACCACCACCTGGACCCCGGGCTTGACGAGGTCGTCCCAGTCCTTGATGCCCTTGGGATTGCCCTTGCGCGTGAGGAACAGCATGGTCGACGTGGTCGGCGATGCGTTGTCCGGAAAGCGCTTGGGCCAGTCCTTGGCCACCACGCCGGCGTCGGCCAGGAAGTCGATGTCGGTCGAGGTGTTCATCGTCACCACATCGGCATCCAGGCCGTCGGCCACCGCCCGCGCCTGGGCGCTGGAGCCGCCGTGCGACTGGTCGATCTTGATGTCCTTGCCGGTGGTTTTCTTGTAGTTCGCGATGAAGGCGGCGTTGTAGTCCTTGTAGAACTCGCGCGCGACGTCGTAGGACGCGTTGAGCAGGGTCTGGGCCGAAGCGGCGCCGCAGGCGGCGAGCAGCAGCGCGGCAACGAAGATCTTGATTCTGGAAGTCATGGGCTTGCGAAAGGGTCTGCGATTCTCTGAAGGATCGCTTGCAACTCGAACGAATATCTATTTGTTTGAATATGGCATTTGGAGCATAAGGCCATCACTCTGCCAGATCATGCGGCTCGGCGCCGTCGAGGTTCTCGGCCAGGAAATCGATCAGCCGCCGCACGGCCGGCACCAGCGCGCGCCGCGCCGGAAACATCGCGTGGCTGATGCCCGGTGCCGGCCCCCAACCCGGCAGCACCTCGACCAGGGCGCCCGACTCGATCTCGCGCCGGACCATGTAGTCCGGCAGCACCGAGGCCCCGGTGCCCTGCACCACCGAGAACTTCAAGGTCAGCAGGTCATCGGCGATATAGCGGGGCGTGTGGCTGTGCACGACGACCTTGCCGAGCGGTCCTTCCAGGCGCCAGTGCGTGCGGTCGCCCGCCGACATCGAAACGGTGTCGATCTTGGCCAGGTCTGCCGGGGTCAGCACGGGCCCTTGGCGGCGCAGCAGCTCCGGTGTCGCCACCAGGATGCCGCGGCTGATGCCGAAGTTCTTGGCGACCAGCGTGGCGCTGTCCTCGATCTCCGGGCGCACCCGCAGCGCCAGGTCGACGCCCTCCTCGACCGGATCGACCGGGCGGTTCAGCACGCGCATTTCGATGCGCACGCCCGGGTAGCGCGCCATGAACCTGGGCATCAGGGGACCCACGCTGCTCTGGGCGAGCGTGACCGGGCAGCTCAGCCGTACCGTGCCGCTCGGCTCCGTCCGGACCTGGGCCACGGCTTCGGCGGCGGCCTGGGCCGCATCCCGCATGGCGGCGCAATGGCGCAGGAAGACCTCGCCCGCGGGCGTCAGCGACAAGCGGCGCGTGCTGCGCTGCATCAGCTGCACGCCCAGCTGGGTTTCGAGGTCCGCCACCCGGCGGGACAGGCGCGACTTGGGGATTCCGAGCACCCGGCTGGCGGCGGCGAAGCCGCCACGTTCGGCCACCTCGGCGAAGAACACCATGTCATTGAGATCTTGCATGTGAGCATTGTCCTGTTTTTGGAACGAACTAAGCCATTTTTTCTGACTTATCAATCAATCGCCACAAAAATAGAATTGTGTCCATGCCGGCCGCCCCTCTCAGTGTCGGCTCCTTCAAGGAAAGTGTTGATCATCATGAAACTCCTGCACGTCGATTCCAGCGTCCTCGGAGGCCACTCCGTCTCCCGCCAACTCACCGCCGAAGTGGTGGCCGACTGGCGCGCGCTGCACCCCCATACCAAGGTCGACTACCTGGATCTGGCTGTCGATACGCCCAACCATTTCAGCGCCGACGCGCTCGGCATCAAGATCGGCCTACAAGCCGAACCGACCGCCGCGCAGCGCCATGAGAACGAGGTTTCCGAGCGCCTGGTGAGCCAGTTCCTCGCCGCCGACGTGATCGTCCTCGGCGCACCGCTCTACAACTTCACGGTCCCGACCCAGCTCAAGGCCTGGATCGACCGCCTGGCGCAGATCGGCCGCACCTTCAAGTACACCGACAAGGGGCCGGTCGGCCTGGCCACCGGCAAGACCGTGATCGTGGTCTCCAGCCGCGGCGGCGTGTACTCGACCAGCGAAGGTGGCCAGGCGCTGGAGCACCAGGAGAGCTACCTGAAGGCGATCTTCGGCTTCTTCGGCATCACCGACGTTCGCATCGTGCGGGCCGAAGGCGTGGCGATGGGCGATGCGGCCAAGGCCTCGGCCCTGGCCGCCGCAAGGGGCGCGATCGCGGCAGTGACCGCCGGCGCGGCCGCCAATCAGGACAAGGCGCAACTGGTCGCCTGATCGTCGCGCACCAGGACGTCCGGCGTAGCCGGACCCGAAGGAGGCCCGGCGACGCCGGGCCTTTTGTCTATTGATGGCTCTTGATCCAGGCCACGTACTTGTCGACCCAGCCCTGCAGGAATTGCTTGCTGGTCTCGGCGATGTGGCCCTTGTCGTTGAACATGCCTTCCTTGTTGTGGATGAAGACCTCCGGCTGGCCGAGCGTCGGCATGTCCAGATAGGCCATCACCGCGCGCAACTGCTGCTGGGCCACGGCCGTGCCCACCGGACCGACCGAGATGCCCACCACCCCCGCCGGCTTGCCGGCCCAGGCGCTCTGGCCATAGGGCCGCGAGGCGTTGTCGATCGCGTTCTTCAGCACACCTGGCATCCCGCGGTTGTATTCCGGCGTCACGAAGAGCACGCCATCCGCCGCGGAAATCTCGCTCTTCAGCCGCCGCACCGACGCGGCCTGGTCGCCGTCATGGTCCTGGTTGTAGAGCGGCAGGTCATCGATCCGCAAATGCTCGAAGGTGAAATCGGCCGGCGCGAGATGCGCGATCGCGAGGGCGAGCTTGCGGTTCAAAGAATCCTTGCGCAGGCTGCCGATGACGACAGCGATCTTGGTCTGGCTCATGAAAACTCCTTGATGAGAGCGGGTGGGAGGAAGAGATTCTGCACAGAACGCCGCGTTCAGGCGGCGCGGCGCGGCAGCGCGTTCAGGCTGGCCTGCGTCACGTTGGCACCCGCCGGCACGTCGTCCGTGATCCAGACATTGCCGCCGATGGTCGCGCCCTTGCCGAGGGTCACGCGGCCCAGGATGGTGGCGCCGGCATAGATCACCACATCGTCTTCGACGATCGGGTGGCGCGGCAAGCCCTTTTGCAGGCGGCCTTCGGTGTCGGTGGGAAAGCGCTTGGCACCCAGGGTCACGGTCTGGTAGATGCGAACCCGCTTGCCGATCACGGCGGTCTCGCCGATCACCACCCCGGTGCCGTGATCGATGAAGAAACCGGCGTCGATCTGCGCGCCGGGATGGATGTCGATGCCGGTCTGCCCATGCGCCAGCTCGGCCACGATGCGCGCCAGCAAAGGCAGCTCGAGCCGGTAGAGCCGGTGCGCCAGCCGGTGGTGGATCATCGCCAGGATGCCCGGATAGCTCAGCAGCACCTCGTCGACGCTGCGCGCCGCCGGGTCGCCCTGGAAGGCGGCGAGCACGTCGCCGTCCAGCAGGCGCCGGATGCCGGGCAGCGCGGCGGCGAACTCGCGCACCGCCGCCGTGGCCTGGTCGTCGACCGCCTCGGCCGCGCGCGGCTCGTGGCGCGCCGTGTAGCGCAGTTCGAGTCGGGCCTGGTTCCACAGCGCGTTGAGCGTCGAATCGAGCGTGTAGCCGACGTAGTAATCCTCGCTCTCGTGGCGCAGCTCGGGCGGCCCGAGGCGCATCGGGAACAGCGCCCCTTTGAGCGACTCGACGATTGTCGCGAGCGCCTCGCGCGACGGAAACTCGCGGCTGCCCGGCTCGCGCGATCGCCGCTGTGAATCGCGCCACTCGTCGCGCGCATCGTGCAGGGCGCTGACGATGGCGCCGACGTC
>DASXKG010000381.1:0-3211 GCA_036496965.1 Variovorax sp. | reverse complement strand
ATGCCGCGCGGGCCCGGCAGGTCCTCGAGCCGGCGTGTGACGGGAGTCGGGGTGGTGGTCGTGGGTGTCATGGTCGGCCCAGCATAGCGCCCCGCCCCGGACCTGGCGATGACCCATCGGGCGGCTCACTGTCACCCAAGTTTCACCGGCGCGCCACGCCATCGTCATTGAGGCAGGCGACTATGACCTCCCATGCAACGCGACGACGCTTTTCTTCGCACATGGCGCGAAACGCTGGCACCCGACCCGGAGGCCGACGATGTCGCGACGCGCCCGCCGGAGGAGTTCCGCACCCTCTGGATCTCCGACCTGCACCTGGGCACGCCCGGCTGCCAGGCCGCCGCGCTGCTCGACTTCCTCAAGCACACCGAGTGCCAGACCCTGTTCCTGGTCGGCGACATCATCGACGGCTGGCAGCTGCGCCGGCAATGGTTCTGGCCGCAGAGCCACAACGACGTGATCCAGAAGCTGCTGCGCAAGGCGCGCAAGGGCACCCGGGTGATCTTCATTCCCGGCAACCACGACGAATTCGCGCGCAAGTACCTGCACCACAATTTCGGCGGCATCGACGTGGCCGAGGAGTGGGTGCACGAGACGGCCGACGGCCGCCGGCTCTGGGTGATGCACGGCGACCTGTTCGATGGCGTCATCCAGTGCGCGAAATGGCTGGCGCACGTCGGCGACTCGCTGTACGAGTTCACGCTGAAGCTGAACCGGCACCTCAACTCGCTGCGCGCGCGCATGGGCCTGCCCTACTGGTCGCTGTCGAAGTACCTGAAGCTGAAGGTCAAGCGGGCCGTGAGCTACGTCGGCGACTTCGAGAACGCCGTGGCGCGCGAGGCGCGCAAGCGCGGCCTGCAAGGCGTGGTCTGCGGCCACATCCACCATGCCGAGATGCGCGACATCGACGGCGTGCTGTATGCCAACGATGGCGACTGGGTCGAGAGCCTGACGGCGCTGGCCGAGCATGCCGACGGCAGGCTGGAGATCCTGCACTGGGCCCAGCACATGCCGGCCGCGAGCCGACGGCCGCGTGCCGGCGCGCGCCAACAGCCGGTGCCCGCGTGAAGCGCAGCGTCGACCTGGTCTATTTCAACGCCGGCGGTGGCCATCGCGCCTCGGCGCTGGCGCTGGAAGCCGCCATTCATCAAAGCGGCCTGCCCTGGACCGTGCGGCTGGTCAACCTGCGCGAGGTG
Organism: Variovorax sp.; assembly: GCA_036496965.1. GTDB lineage: Bacteria > Pseudomonadota > Gammaproteobacteria > Burkholderiales > Burkholderiaceae_C > Variovorax. The sequence goes on along the minus strand of DASXKG010000381.1, from coordinate 2,015 downwards.
CTCGATCCGAAGGACGGCTTCCGGCGCCTGACCGGCATGGACCCGGAGGACGTCTACAACAAGCGCCTGGCGCGCGGCTGGACGGCGGGCCTGGCGCAGGAACTGAAGCTGCTGCAGCGCCTGATCCGCTGGGGCCACGCGCCGCTGGTGCGGCGCCTGCAGCAGCACTGGCTGGCGAGCGAGCCCGACATGGTCGTCTCGCTGATTCCGAACTTCAACCGGGCGCTGTACCAGGCGCTGGCCTCCAGCCTGCCCGGTGTGCCTTATGTCACCGTGCTGACCGACCTGGCCGACCATCCGCCGCACTTCTGGGTCGAGCGCGGACAGCCGCAGCATTTCATTTGCGGCAGCGAGCGTGCGGTGCAGCAGGCGCGTGCGGCCGGCCATGCCCAGGCGCGCATCCATGCCAGCTCGGGGATGATCATCCGCTCGGATTTCTACCGGCCGCAACCGGCCGACCGCGCGGGCGAGCGCCAGCGCCTGGGCCTGCCGGCCGAGGGTCCGGTCGGGCTGGTGCTGTTCGGCGGGCAGGGCTCGGCATCGATGCTGGGCATCGCCAAGCGCCTGCCGGACCAGCCGCTGATCCTCGCCTGCGGCCACAACCAGAAGCTGGCCCAGGCCCTGCGCCAGCTGCCGTCGCGCGCGCCGCGGCTGGTGCTGGGATTCACCCCGGATGTGGCGCGCTACATGCACCTGGCCGACTTCTTCATCGGCAAGCCCGGGCCCGGCAGCCTGAGCGAGGCGGTGCACATGCAGCTGCCGGTGATCGTGGTGCGCAATCGCTACACGCTGCCGCAGGAACGCTACAACACCGACTGGGTGCGCGAACAGGGCGTGGGCATCGTGCTGCCGAGCTTCGCCCAGGTCGACACGGCCGTGGCGCGGCTGGTGGGCGATCTGGCGCTCTACCGTGCCGCCACCCAACGCATCCGCAACCGCGCGGCCTTCGAATTGCCGCTCGTCCTGCAAGGCATCCTGGCGCGTTCGGAAGCCTCCGGCAAGAAGCTGCCGTGGCAGCCGGCGCCGCAGCCGGCGTTCAACCCGGGCGGCTGAAGCCGTCGGCGCTCCAGGCTTCGCTGCCCACGCCGTGGTGCACGAAGAACAGGCCCTCGGGGTCGTAGCGCTGCTTGATGGCGAGCAGGCGCGGATAGTTCGAGCCCCAGAAGGACTGCTGCCAGCCGGCGTCGAAGTAGTTGCTTTCCGAGACATAGGCGCCTCCGGCCCCGACCCGGCGCAGTTCATCCATCGCCTGGGCGATCACCCGCGCGCGCGGGCGTGCCGCCGCCGCGTCCGGCTCGTGGCCGGCCACGCCCGGATAGGCGGGCGGGCCTCCGGCAGCGCAGATCGCCAGCGCAAAGGCATCCAGCACGGCCGGGTTCATCGCCGTATCCCGGGCTGCCGCGAGCGCTTCGGCGGGCGCGCCGGCGAGCCCCTTGTTGAAGTGCAAGGACACGCTCCAGTGGCGCGAAGCGGCGAACAGGGCGTCGGCGAGCGCCGGCCGCTGCGCATCACCGAGCAGGGCCTGCGGCAGCCAGGCCGACTCGTAGCCCTGCAGCACCTGTCCCGCCTGGCCCTGGTCGCCGGGCCAGAACACATTGCCGGGCGGCGCGCCGGGCCGGTCGTCGCGGGCGATGAAGCCGAGCGCGCGCTTGATCAGCGTCGGTGCCCAGAACTCCCGCGCCGAGGTCGAGACGATCATGAAGGGCGAGAACTCGAGCTTGAAGTCCTCGGGCGCGGCCGCCAATGCATCCAGGAAGGGCTGCCACACCGCCTTGGCCTGGCTGCGGCTCAGGCCCTGGAACACCATCGAGACCTTCAGCACGTTGTCCGGCTGCACGCGGATCTGCTCGCCCCAGTGCGCATCGACCAGGTTGCGGGCGGCGAAGTCGACCACCAGTCCGACCAGGCGGCGATAGGCCGCGGCCGAGGTGGCCTGGACCGTCATGTTCACCGCGCCGAAGGTCTCGGGCAGCGGGTGCACGCGCAGCGTCAGCCGCGTGACCACGCCGAGACTG
>DASXKG010000380.1:0-2968 GCA_036496965.1 Variovorax sp. | reverse complement strand
CGTGTGACGGCGAGCTTGACCCAGTCGCGGATCGCAGCGTCGGTCACGATGGGCATCCGCCAAATATCGCCGGCCTCAACGTTCTGTGTGAGCAGGACTTCCCCGGTGTCGAGGTCGACGATGTCGGCGACACCGTCTTCGGGGATCTCGAACGTCTTGTCGTGCGACCCGTATTCCTCGGCTTGCTGCGCCATCAGGCCGACGTTGGGCACGGTGCCCATGGTGACCGGATTGAACGCGCCATTGGTCTTGCAGAAGTTGATCATCTCCTGGTAGATGCGGGCGAAGGTGCTCTCGGGCATCACTGCCTTGGTGTCCTTCGGGCGGCCGTCCGGGCCCCACATCTTGCCGCCCAGGCGGATCATGGCCGGCATGGAGGCGTCGACGATCACGTCGTTGGGCGTGTTCAGGTTGCTGATGCCCTTGGCCGAATCGACCATGGCCAGTTCGGGCCGGTGCTCGTGGCAGGCATGCAGGTCCTTCAGGATCTCGTCGCGCTGCGACGAAGGGAGGGTCTCGATCTTCTCGTAGACGCTGGACAGGCCGTTGTTGACGTTGACGCCGAGCTGCTCGAACAGCGCGCCGTGCTTCTCGAAGGCGTCCTTGTAGAACACCCGCACGGCATGGCCGAAGACGATCGGGTGCGAGACCTTCATCATCGTCGCCTTCACGTGCAGGGAGAACATCACGCCGGTCTCGCGGGCGTCTTCCATCTCGTCCTCGTAGAACTTCAGCAGCGCCTTCTTGCTCATGAACATGCTGTCGATGATCTCGCCCTCGAGCAGCGGGACCTTCTTCTTCAGCAGGATGGTCTGGCCGCTCTTGCTGACCAGGTCCATCTTCACGTCGCAGGCGCGCGGCAGCGTCATGCATTTTTCGCTGGCGTAGAAGTCGCCGCCATGCATGTGCGACACATGGGTGCGCGAGGCGGGGCTCCACTTGCTCATCGAGTGCGGGTTCTTGCGCGCGTTGCGCTTGACGGCAGCGGGGGCGCGGCGGTCGGAGTTGCCTTCGCGCAGCACCGGGTTGACCGCGCTGCCCAGCGCCTTCGAATAGCGCGCCAGCACCGCCCTGTCCTCGTCGGTCTTGGGATCTTCCGGAAAGTCGGGGAGGTTGTAGCCGCGCGACTGGAGTTCGCGGATGGCTGCCACAAGCTGGGGCACGGATGCACTGATATTGGGCAGCTTGATGATGTTCGTGTCCGGGAACTGGGTCAGCCGCCCGAGTTCGCCCAGGTTGTCGGGCACCTGCTGCTCGGGGGTCAGGCGGTCCGGGAACTCCGCCAGGATGCGCGCCGCGACGGAGACATCGCTGGTCGCCACATCGATGGCCGCCGGTGCGGCGAAGGTCTGGATGATGGGCAGCAGGGAAGCGGTGGCTAGCAGCGGCGCCTCGTCCGTGAGCGTGTAGATGATTTTCGATTTTCCGGCAGCCATGGGGATCTCCAGTGGATTGAAGGTGTGCGCACATCGCTCGCGGCGGGTCGACGCGGGCGGGTGGGCGAAATTCGGATCCGCAGAGTCTACGATGCGAAAGTGCCTCGCGCTCAGTGGAGTCGCTGCACCCGCGCAGCCGGCGGCGCGAGCCGGGGATGGCGCTGCATGTAGGCCACGAAGGCGTCGATGTCCTTCACGCCGCTGTCGGTGATGTGGGCGCCCTGCGTCAGCACCGAGAAGTTGTCGCCGGCGCCCGGCGCCATGAAGCTGTTGACCGTGACCCGATAGCTGGCCTGCGGAGCGATGGGCTGGCCGTTCAGGCGCATCGAGCCGTCCACCACGCGGTGGCCCTGGCCGCTGGGCGCGCCCTGCGGAGTCCGCGCATCCCATGCGTAGCTGAAGCCCGCGCTCGGATGCAACAGGCGGCCGCAGCCGTTGGCTCCGGTCTTGGCGCTGCAGTTGGGCGCTTCCCATTGCTGCTCCAGCAGGCGCAGCAGCTGGGCGCCGGTCAGGTCGACCGTCACCAGCGTGTTGCCGAAGGGCGCGACGGTGAGCAGGTCGTTGACGCTCACCGTGCCGTCCTTGCCATGAAGCAGGTCGGCGCGCACGCCGCCCGGGGTGATGAAGGCGATGTCCGCCCGCGGGCCGCCCGCCAGGTAGACATCGGCCATCAGGTCGCCCATGGCGCCCTCGGCGGTTTCGTCGCGCACGGTCCCCGAGAAGCCGGGCAAGAGCGCGCGCTGGATGTCCGCGCTGATGGTGCCGACGACCTGGTTGCGCACCGCCTGCGAGGCGCCCACGTAGCGCCGCACGGCGGCATCGACGTCCGGGTCCTTGGCCAGGATGGCGTAGCCCGGCGGCAGTTGGCCCGTCGTGTTCAGGTCATTGATCACCGGCCGGTTGCGTGCGGCCTTGGCCGTGACGCCGGCACCTGGCTGGATCGTCAGGTCGATGTCGGTGACCGCGCTGCCGTAGAGGCCCGCCTGCGTCAGCAGCTTGCCGTTGCGGGTGCAGACGTACGCCTGGTGCGTGTGGCCGCTGACCACCACGTCGACGTCGCGGCCGAGCGCGTCCACGATGGGCAGGATGGCGCCGGCCAGCGAGCCGCAGTTCGGCGCCTCCAGCGGTGCGGTCGCCACGTAGCCCCCCTGGTGGATCAGCGCCACCACGGCCGATGCCCCTTGCGCCTTCAGCTGTGCGGCAGCCGCGTTGATCGCCGCGGCCTCGTCGGTGAACGAAAGGCCAGCCACGCCGCTGGCGGTGACGACCTCGGGCGTGCCCTTCAGCGTCACGCCGACGAAGCCGATGCTGACCGCGCCGAAGCGCCGGGTCCAGGTGGCGGGCAGGACAGTCTTTCCCGTGGCCGTGTCGACCACATTCGCGGCCAGGTACTGGAACTTCGCGCCCGGAAAGCTGCCGCCCTGCAAGCAGGTGTCCCGGCCGATCATGCCGCCCGGGTAGCAGCCGCCGTTCTGCATGCGCAGCAGCTCGGCCTGGCCGTGGTCGAACTCGTGGTTGCCCACCGAGCTGAC
>DASXKG010000379.1:0-4647 GCA_036496965.1 Variovorax sp. | reverse complement strand
GATGGCGGCTGGTGCTGGGTCGAGAGCCAGTGGGGCCGGGTGCGCTGCATGCTGCGCTACAGCGAGGCGGTCGAACCCGGCACGGTATGGACCTGGAATGCGATCGGCAAGGCCGATGGCGCCTGGCAGCTGGCGCCCGGCGCGGACGAGGCGCGCAAAGGCTTCCTGTTGAACCACCTGATCACCGAGGAACTGCCCTTTGCGGGCGCCAAGGGTGCCACGACGGTGAGCAATTCGGATCCGGTCACGGGACAGGCCGGGTGGTATGACGTGCGGGTGCGCATCCGACCGGCCGAGCCCGAGGAGCCGCAAGAGACTTTCCCGCAGATCGCAAGCATGCCTGCCGCGCCTGGCGTGCTGGGCAAGGCTGCCAATGTTCTGACTTACTTTGCGGGGCGCAGGAAATGATCCAGTGGCTCAAGGACCTGCTCGCGGGCAACGACACCCCGGCCCCGACGGCCGCGTCGGGCACCAGCCCCGGCAAGAAGACCAGGGTTCGCGCCGAGCAAGGCGAGACCCTCGCCAAGCAGCTCGCGCTGGTCATCGATCTCAATGTCTGCGTCGGCTGCCATGCCTGCGTGACTTCATGCAAGCAATGGAATACATCGGGAAGCGCCGGGCCGCTGGCCGACCAGAGGCCCTACGCAGCCGATCCGACCGGCACCTTCTTCAACCGGGTGCAGACCTACGAAGCAGGCGCCTTTCCGGGCACCGAGACCATCCATTTCCCCAAGAGCTGCCTGCACTGCGAGGATCCGCCTTGCGTGCCTGTGTGTCCGACGGGCGCCAGCTACAAGCGCAAGGAGGACGGGATCGTGCTGGTGGACTACGACAAGTGCATCGGCTGCAAATACTGCGCATGGGCCTGCCCGTACGGCGCCCGCGAGCTCGACGAAGAGCGCCAGGTCATGACCAAGTGCACGCTTTGCGTGGACCGCATCTATGACGAGCGCCTGCCCAAGGAGGATCGCAAGCCAGCCTGCGTCAAGGCCTGTCCGACCGGTGCGCGGCTCTTCGGCGACGTCAAGGATCCAGACTCGGAAGTCTCGATCGCGATCCGGGAACGTGGCGGATATTCGCTCATGCCGGAGTGGGAAACGAACCCTGCCAACCAGTACCTGCCACGCCACATCATCGGGCTTGCAGGCCCTGCTGGCGTCGAAGCCGAAGCGGGTGATCGTCCATGAATCCCGCCTTTTCGGTCGTGATGTTCACGACGCTCATCGGCGCGGCTCAGGGACTGGTGGTCTTCCTGGCGTTGACGACGCTGGCCGGGGTGGCGCTGGCGACGAGCTTCGCGAGCACGGCCTTGCTCGGGGCAGGACTGATGCTGATTGCCGGTCTCGGCGCGTCCTTCGGCCATTTGGGTCGACCGGAACGCGCCTGGCGCGCGGCGATGATGTGGCGCACATCCTGGTTGTCCCGTGAAGTGATCGTGCTGCCGACTTTCATCGGCGTCGTGGCGCTGTGGTGGCTGAGCCTTCGCGCCGGCATCAGCACGCCGCTGCTGCCGCTTGCGGCCCTCGTCGTCGCCGGCCTCCTGTGGTATTGCACGGCCATGATCTATGCCTGCCTGCGCTTCATCCAGGAATGGGCGCAGCCGCTCACGCCGGTGAACTTCGTCATGCTGGGCCTGTCCTCGGGGCTGGTGCTGGCCAGCGCGCTGGCGGCCTGGATGGGGGAGGCAGGCTTGCTGCGAATTGCTGCACCGAGCGCGCTGGTCGTCACCCTCGCGGCGCTCGCGACGCGCATGCTGGCGTTGCGGCGCAATGCGGCGATGAAGCCGCGCTCGACGCTGCAGACGGCCACCGGCATTCGCTCCGCGCAGCTGGTGCAGAAGTCGATGGGCATGTCCGCAGGCTCCTTCAACACGCGAGAGTTCTTTCACGGCGCCAGCCTTGCGGCACTCAGGCAGATCAAGAGCGCGCTGATCCTGTTGGGCTTCGTGCTGCCTGCGTTGCTGTTGGCGTGGGGTATCGCCGCCGGCTCGACGAGTTGCTTCGTGCTGGCCGCGATCGTCCAGGCGCCGGGTCTGCTGGCCGATCGCTGGTTGTTTTTCGCGCAGGCGAAGCACCCGCAGAATCTCTATTACCAGGTCGTATCGTAGAAGCTCGGCGCAAGGTCGAACACTCCGCTCGCCAGCGTTGGCGCCGGCTGACGGCGCCGCGCTGCGGTTCTGTCCGCGACATGGCAAATTGGCGAGAAAGTCTCAATTCGGGTCGTTCAGTTGGGGGACGCACATGGAAATCCAAGGAAAATGCAGGCCTGCCGCTGCTTGACCGTGGCGGACCGACCCCCCAAACCCTCAATGAGGAGACAATTTGCTCCGGGACATGACGTTCACGCGTTGGCTGCTGTTGATCGCCCTCGGCGGCACGGTCGGCGCCGTTTTCTGGGTTGTGGGGAACAGCATCGAAGTCGCTGTGCTCATGGCATTCACCTACCAGGCCGCAGTCCTGCTGCTCGCGTTCATCATCAAGAAGACTTGACCAGCCCCGTCGCAAGGTACGCAAGATAGCGCCGGACGGCGCTATGCAGCGCCGCACAGGTCCCCGCCGCGGCGTCCCGGCGCTAGACTCACCGGACCATGACGGCCAGCCCCGTTCAGCCTGCCCGGCAGGTTTTCACACCGCAGGCGTCGGCCGGCGAGGCGGATCGCTTGCCGCCTGTGGCAGCGCTCGCCGAGGGGGAGCTGCTGGACCGCGAACTGGAAGACCGGCTGCGCCGGCGGCTGTTCGTGCTGGGTCATTCGGCCGTGCGCCAGGGCCTGATGGCGGTGGCGGTGTTCGCAGCGGTCTTCTCGGCGCTCACCGGCCCGCGGCTTGCCATTTTCCTGTGGGTGGCGCTGGTGTGTGGCGTGCTGATGGTGCGCCTGTACTTCCTCGAACAGAACCTGCGGGTGTACCCGGCGCCCCAATACGCCGAACGCCAACCGGCCGGCGACTGGCGCTACTTCGCGCCCTACACCGCGACCAGCGTGGCCTGGGGCCTGGGCCCGTGGTTCCTGATGCCGCTGGGGCCGATCCCGACCGAGTGGCTGGCGGTGCAGGCGGTGTTCGTGTCGGGACTGATGACGGGCGTCGTTCCGGTGGTGGCGCCGTCGCGCAGGGCCGCCTACGTATGGCTCGTGCCGCTGGCGCTGGGCATGGCGACACGCGCCGCGGTCCAGGGTGGTGCGGTCGGCTGGACCCTGTGCACCTACATCCTGCTGTACACGATCGTGGCGTTGCGCTTTGCGCGCCAGCAGAGCGAACTGCTGCGCGCCGGCCTGCGTTCGCAGATCGAAAAGGAAGAGCTGTCCCGACAGCTGATGGTCCAGTCGCACGACCTGGAGCGGCTGAACACCGAGCGCAGCCGCTTCTTCGCCTCGGCCAGCCACGACCTGCGCCAACCGGTGCACGCGCTGGCGTTGTTCTCCGAGGCGCTGCGGCGCGAAGTGCAGGGCACCCCGGCGCAACGGCTGGCCGACCGCGTGGTGGAGGCCACGCAGTCGGTGAGCGGTCTGCTCAACGGATTGCTCGACATTTCCAAGATCGACGCTGGCGCGGTGCAGCCGGTGTTCGCGCCAGTGGCGGTGGATCAGATCTTCCTGCGCCTGTCCCAACTGTATGAAGACCGCGCCGCCGCGGCCGGCCTGCAGCTGCGCTTTCACCCGATCCCGTGCGGGATCGTGAGCGACGCCGATCTGCTGCTGCGCGTGCTGTTCAACTTCGTCGACAACGCCTTCAAGTACTGCGAACGCGGCGGCGTGCTGGTGAGCGCGCGGCCGCGCGGCGGGCGCATCAGGCTGGCCGTGTGGGACACCGGGCGCGGCATCGGCGCCGAGCACCTGTCGCGCGTGTTCGATGAGTTCTACCAGGTGGACAACCTGCATCGCGACAGCGCGCGCGGGCTCGGCATCGGGCTGGCGATCGTCAGGCGGCTCGCGGTGCTGCTGGAGGGTGAGGTGGGCTTGCGTTCGGCGCCGGGGCGGGGCAGCGTGTTCTGGATCGAGCTGCCGCTGCGCCCCAGCGCTGCCGCGCAGGCCAGGGCGATCGCCAAAGTCGCCGGTATGCCGGCGCCCTGGGTGGCGAGCGCCGGTGCAGCGGCGCCCGAGCGGCCGCTGCACGTGTTGCTGCTGGACGACGAGGCAGCCGTATGTGAGGCCATGCGCCTATGGCTCGCGCCCTACTGCGCTGCCATCCACACCGCGCAGACGGTGGACGAGGCGGCCGCCGTGGTGGCGCGCGAAGGCGCGAGGCTCGACGCGTTGCTGGTGGATTTTCGCCTGCCCGGCGAACTCAACGGGATCGGCGCCACGCACCGCCTGCGCGCCCAGGCCGGGCGCACGCTGCCTGTCATCCTGATCACCGGCGACACTGACCCGGTGCTCGTGCGTGCCGCCTACGACAGCGGTCTGGTGGTGATGTTCAAGCCGGTGCAGCCCGAGCAGTTGGCGAAGCGACTGCGCGAGCTGTGCGCGGCGCCGGCCGGTGCGGGCATCCCGCCGTACGACAGCGCGCGTTTGTCACGATGAACAGCGGACCCCGCGCTCGAGGCCGGAAGAATCGAGCATGAACATTCTGAACCTCAAGGCGATCGGCTCGCTGCTGTTGCTTTTCCTCGCTGTTGCAGGGCTGCTCTTCATAGCGGCGAGTACGCTCGACT
>DASXKG010000378.1:0-3156 GCA_036496965.1 Variovorax sp. | reverse complement strand
CGCGGCCAACTCGGTGCTCTGGTTCACCGGCGAAGACATTCCTATGTGCCGAACAAGCGCTTCGGCGGCGTCTGCCTGGGTGGCAAGATCGCGCCGATCTTCTACAACACGATGGAAGACTCGGGCGCGCTGCCGATCGAGCTCGACGTCGGCCAGATGAACATGGGCGACGTGGTCGAACTGCGTCCCTACGACGGCAAGGCGCTCAAGGACGGCAAGGTGATCGCCGAGTTCCAGGTCAAGAGCGAGGTGCTGTTCGACGAAGTGCGCGCCGGCGGCCGCATTCCGCTGATCATCGGCCGCGGCCTGACCGCCAAGGCGCGCGAAGCGCTGGGCCTGCCGGTGTCGACCCTGTTCCGCCTGCCGGTGGCGCCCGTCGACACCAAGAAGGGCTTCTCGCTGGCGCAGAAGATGGTCGGCCGCGCCTGCGGCCTGCCCGAAGGCCAGGGCGTGCGCCCCGGCACCTACTGCGAGCCGAAGATGACCTCGGTCGGCAGCCAGGACACCACCGGCCCGATGACCCGCGACGAACTCAAGGACCTGGCCTGCCTGGGCTTCAGCGCCGACCTGGTCATGCAGTCGTTCTGCCACACGGCGGCCTATCCGAAGAAGGTCGACGTGAAGATGCACCACGAGCTGCCGGACTTCATGGCCAACCGCGGCGGCGTCTCGCTGCGCCCGGGCGACGGCGTGATCCACAGCTGGCTGAACCGGCTGCTGACCCCCGACACCGTCGGCACCGGCGGCGACAGCCACACCCGCTTCCCGATCGGCATCAGCTTCCCGGCGGGTTCGGGCCTGGTCGCCTTCGCGGCCGCCACCGGTGTCATGCCGCTGGACATGCCCGAATCGGTGCTGGTGCGCTTCAAGGGCAAGATGCAGCCCGGCGTGACGCTGCGCGACCTGGTCAACGCGATCCCGCTCTACGCCATCAAGTCCGGCTTGCTGACGGTCGAGAAGAAGGGCAAGAAGAACATCTTCTCGGGCCGCATCCTCGAAATCGAAGGCCTGCCGGACCTCAAGGTCGAGCAAGCCTTCGAACTCAGCGATGCCTCGGCCGAACGCTCGGCCGCCGGCTGCACGGTGCACCTGAACAAGGAACCGATCATCGAATACATCAACAGCAACATCACGCTGATGAAGTGGATGATCGCCGAGGGCTACGCCGATGCCCGCACGCTGGCCCGCCGCATCGCCGCACAGGAAGCCTGGCTGAAGGACCCGCGGCTGCTCGAGGGCGACGCCGACGCCGAATACGCCGCCGTCATCGAAATCGACCTGGCCGACATCCACGAGCCGATCGTGGCCTGCCCGAACGATCCCGACGACGTGAAGACGCTGTCGGAGGTGGCCGGCGCGACCATCGACGAGGTGTTCATCGGTTCGTGCATGACCAACATCGGGCACTTCCGCGCGGCTTCCAAGCTGCTCGAGGGCAAGCGCGACATCCCGGTCAAGCTGTGGATCGCGCCGCCGACCAAGATGGACGCCCAGCAGCTCACGGAAGAAGGCCACTACGGGGTCTTCGGCAATGCCGGCGCCCGCACCGAGATGCCGGGCTGTTCGCTGTGCATGGGCAACCAGGCACAGGTTCGCGAAGGGGCGACCGTGATGTCGACCAGCACGCGCAACTTCCCGAACCGCCTGGGCAAGGGCGCCAACGTGTACCTCGGCAGCGCCGAGCTCGCCGCGATCTGCTCGCGCCTCGGGCGGATCCCGACCAAGGCCGAATACATGGCCGACGTCGGCGTGCTCGACGCGTCCAGCGAGCAGATCTACCAGTACCTGAACTTCGACAAGATCGACGACTACACCGAACTGGCAGCGGGCGTCACGGCCTGAGTTTTCAGCGCGCCGTCGCAAAGCCCCGCAGTCGCGGGGCTTTTTTCTTGGCACGCGCAGGCGCGCCTGGCCGGCGTGCAGATCAGCCCTGCGCCCGCACCGACAGTACCGCCAGCGCCTGCGCCGTCTGCGCATCCGCCGGAAAGAACGATTCCACCGCGAGTTCCTGCAGCGTGACGTCGGCCGGCGTGCCGAAGATGGTCGTCGTGCTGATGAAGCTCAGTACGCCGGCGGCGGTGGCGAGCTGGAAGGGCACCACCACATGCGCCAGTTCGCCGCCGACGGCCGGCGCGTCGTGGCTCACCTGCGGAGGAGGGTAGGCGGCCAATTCGTCATGCAGGGCGGAGAGCGTGGCGTCGCCGGTGGCGGCGATCTGCTGCTGCAGCCGTTCCAGCAGGTGCGCGCGCCACTGCGCCAGGTTGGCGATGCGCGGCGCCAGGCCGTCCGGATGCAGGCTGAGCCGCAGCACGTTGATCGGCGCTTCGAGCAGATGCGGCGCTGCACCGGTCATGAGCAGCGGCACCATCGCGTTGTGCGCGATCAGCTTCCAGTGGCGGTCGATCGCCAGCGCCGGGAATGGCTCGTGGCCCTTGAGCACCAGGTCGACCGCGCGCCGCGCCGCGGCCAGCGCCGGATCGTCCAGCGAGCGCTGCCGGTACATCGGCGCGTAGCCGGCGGCCACCAGCAGCGCATTGCGCTCGCGCAGCGGCACCTCCAGCCGCTCGGCCAGGCGCAGCACCATCTCGCGGCTGGGTTCGGCGCGGCCGGTCTCGACATAGCTCAGGTGGCGCGTCGAGACCTGCGCCTCGTTGGCCAGCTCGAGCTGGCTCAGGCGCCGGTGCTGGCGCCAATGGCGCAGGTGGGCGCCGAAGGGGTCGGTGGCGGTCGGTGGCGTGCGCATGGGATTCATGGCCGCCATCGTAGTGAAGTGGCTGCGGCGCGGCCATGACCTCCCGGGTCATCGCTTTGCGCCGCGCGGCGCCCCATGATGGCGCCAAGCGTCGCGAACCGCCCGCTGCCCCCCACGCCCCAAGGAGTCGCCCATGCCCTTCTTCTCGCCTTCCCGCCTGATCGCCCTGGCGCAGGTCGCCCCCTCGCGCGCCGCCCTGGCGGCGCTGCAGTTGTTCGTGCTCGGCGACGTCTCGCGCCTGACCGGGCTGCCGTCGACGCTGCTGCTGGCCGGCTGCGCCTTCCTGCTCGGCTACGCCTGCGTCGCGGCCCGCTGGCTGACCCACGCCGCGGCGCGCGGCGCCTGGTAAGACCTTTCGCCGCCCTGCAGCGAAGAAGATGAACTGCCGATGTCACCGAAGCCTG
>DASXKG010000377.1:0-5828 GCA_036496965.1 Variovorax sp. | reverse complement strand
GCCGGTGTACGAGACGGCACGCTATCCGTATCAAGCGCCCCCGCCCCCGCCCCAGCCGACCGGCCCCAATGTCGAGTACGGCCGCATCGCCAACATCGAGGTCGTGCAGAGCCAGAGTTCGGGTGCGGCGCCGACCGGCGTGGGGGCAGTGGCCGGCGGCGTGGTCGGCGGCGTGCTCGGCCACCAGGTCGGCAGCGGCCGCGGCAACACCGCGGCGACGATCGCCGGTGCGGTCGGCGGCGCGCTGCTGGGCAATGCCGTCGAGGCCAACAACAATGCGCCGCGCGGCTACCAGAGCTACCGGGTGTCGGTCCAGACGGACAACGGCGCCTATCGCGCCTTCGACGTTCCCTCGCCGGGCGACCTGCGCATCGGCGACCGCGTGCGCATCGACAACGGCCAGATCTCGCGCTACTGAGCGGGGCGCAGCCGCACAGGAAAAGCCGGGCGGTGCCCGGCTTTTTTTGCGCCCGTGCCGAGGAACCCGTCGTGTCGTGGCCTCAATGCAGCAGGTCGTTGCCGGGGCCCGTGGCCGGCACCTTGAAGAAACCGGTGCCCGCGGTGCCGCGGCCGATTTCGTCTTCGGTGGCTTCGCGCACCGAGCGCACCGTCATGTCGAGGCGGATCGCGATGCCCGCCAGCGGATGATTGCCGTCCAGCACCAGATGCTCCGGATAGATCTCGCTCACGGTGTAGAGCACGTCCCGGGGCATGTCGGGATTCACGCCGGCCGGCAGTGCAGCGCCGTCGAAGCTCATGCCCTCCTCGGTTTCCTGGGGGAACAGGGCGCGCGGCTCGAGAAAGAGCAACTGGTCGTTGAAGTCGCCGAAGGCCTGCTCGGGCTCGAGCTGCAGTTGCACGCGCGCGCCGGCTTCGTGGCCGAGCAGGGCAGCTTCGATGGCGTCGAACAGATCGTCGCCGCCGACCAGGAATTCGACCGGCTCGTCGAGCACGTCCAGCACTTCGCCCAGCGTATCTTTCAGCGTCCAGGTCAGGCCGACCACGCATTGTTCAGTGATTTCCATTGGACAATTCTCCCATGGAGATTGATCAACCCCTGCCCCTGCTCGGCGGCCTGAGCGCACGGCAATTCATGCGGCGCCACTGGCAGAAGAAGCCGCTCCTGGTGCGCCAGGCCCTGCCCGGGATGGTGCCACCGATCGAGCGCTCCGCGTTGTTCGAACTGGCCGCCCGCGACGAGGTCGAATCCCGGCTCGTCCGGCACGGCGCCGGCAGCTGGAATCTCCGGCATGGGCCGTTCGCGCGCCGCGCCCTGCCGCCGCTGGGCCGGTCCGGCTGGACCTTGCTGGTCCAGGGGGTGGATCTGCATCACCAGGGCGCCCATGACCTGCTGCAACGGTTCCGATTCCTGCCCGATGCCCGCCTGGACGACCTGATGATCAGCTACGCCAGCGAGGGCGGCGGCGTCGGCGCCCATTTCGACAGCTACGACGTGTTCCTGTTGCAGGCCCGCGGACAGCGCCGCTGGTCGATCGGCAGGCAGCGCGACCTGAGTCTGCAGCCCGGAGTCCCGCTGAAGATCCTGGCCCGCTTCGAACCCGAGCAGAGCTTCGTCCTGGAGCCCGGCGACATGCTCTACCTCCCGCCGCGCTTCGCGCACGACGGTGTCGCGCTCGGCGCCGACTGCATGACTTGCTCGATCGGCTTGCGCGCGCCGGCCGCTGCACCGCTGGGCGCCGACCTGCTGGCGCGCATCGCCGAAGCCGAGGCCGATCGGGTGCAGGACGCCCTGGCCCCGGCGCTGCACTACCGCGACCCGGCGCAGCCCGCGACCGCCACGCCCGGGGCCGTACCGCAGCCGCTGCGGGCCTTCGCGCGCGAGGCGGTCCGGGCGGCCCTGCGCGAGTCGGGCGCCATCGATCGCGCCCTCGGCGAATCGATGACCGAGCCGAAACCGACGGTGTGGTTCGACCCCGGCGAGCCGCCCTCGCAATGGAGCGAGGTCGCGCTGGACCGCCGCACGCGCATGCTCTACGACGAGCATCATCTCTACATCAACGGCGAAAGCATCCGCGCCTCGGGGCGGGATGCCAAGCTCATGCAACGGCTGGCCGACCAGCGTGCGCTCGGTGCGCGCGATCTGGCACGTGCCAGCGACGATGCGCTGGCGCTGCTCGGCGACTGGTGCGAAGCGGGGTGGCTCCATGCCGAATGAATCCGACATCCTCGACCTGCCCGAGGGCAGCTTCGATGGCCGCCACAGCTTTCATGGGCACCTGCTCGCCGCGCTGGGCGCGGCGCGGCAACAGAACTGGCGCGAGATCGTCCTGTCCGATCCGGACTTCCTCGATTGGCCGCTCGGCGAGCGGGCGATCGTCGATGCACTGCAGGCCTGGTCGTCCGCGGGGCGCAGCCTGGTGATGCTGGCGCAGCGCTTCGACGTCTTCGACCGCGAACACGCGCGCTTCGTCCACTGGCGGCGCATGTGGAGCCACATCATCGAGTGCCGGGCCTGCCAGGGGTCCGGCCTGCCGGAGGTGCCCAGCGGCATCTGGACGCCCTCGTGGTTTCTGCGTCGCATCGACACCGAACACGGGCGCGGCGTGTGCGGCCGCGCACCCGATGGCCGGCGCGCCTTGCGCGAGCGCCTGGACGAATGCCTGCGCCATTCGAAGGCCGGCTTTCCGGCGAGCACCCTGGGGCTGTAAGCCGGGCTAGCGTGAACGGGCCCTAGACATCCAGCCAGGGCGAGCCGTCCAGCGCCGTGGCGGTGAGCATCTCGTGCTCGCTGCCGCCCAGCGCCTCGGCCATGGCACGCCGCACGATCTCCGGGCGGTTGTTCTGTTCGCTCAGGTGCGCACCCACCACATGGCGCAAGCCGCCGTGCTGGACCGCGCGTGCAATCGCCGCCGCCGCCCCGTTCGACAGGTGGCCGTAGTTGCCGCCGACGCGCTGCTTGAGAAATGGCGGGTAGGCCGAGCCGGCCAGCAGTTCGCTGTCGTGATTGAATTCGAGCAGCAGGGCATGCAGGCCCGTGAGGCGGCCCAGCACGTGCGGCGTCGCATGGCCCAGGTCGGTCAGGATGCCGAGCACCCGCGCGCCGTCGGTGCAGCGCAGTTGCAAAGGTTCGCGTGCGTCGTGCGGCACGGTGAAGGGCTCGAGAGCAAGGTCGCCGACGCGGATCTGCATGCCGTCGCGCGCCAGGCCAAGCCGCCCTGCGAAATCGTGGCCGCCGCTGGCCAGCCAGGTGCCTTCGCTCATCCACACCGGCAGGCGCTCGCGCCGCGACAGCGCCCGCACGCAGCCGATGTGGTCGCCGTGCTCGTGGGTGATGAAGACGGCGTCGATGTCGGAGGCCGTGAGGCCGGCGCGGGCCAGCCGCGCGTCCAGGTGGCGCAGCGCAAAGCCGCAGTCGATCAGCAGCCTGGAGGTGCGCCCGCCGCTGGTCGCCTCGACCAGCGTGGCATTGCCGGTGCTGCCGCTGCCCAGACTGCAAAAGCGCAGCATGGGCGCGGTCTACTTGAGGTCGTCGGCGATGACCTGCACGATCCGCTGCGCGTTGGCAGAGGTTTCGGGCGCTCCGGTGTTGTTGAGCACCGCGACCGTGCTGGCCTCGCCCTGGCCCTTGACCACGATGCGGAACTTGAGCGGTGCGTCGGTCTTGCCCGATCCGAACATCTTGCTGAAGAAGCCCGGTTCCGTCTTGTTCGGATTCGGCGGCACGTAGCGTACGAAGTAGGTGCCGGCGCTGCGGTCGCGGTCTTCGACCGTGAAGCCGGTGCGGTCGAGCGTCAGGCCGACGCGGCGCCAGGCGCGATCGAAGTTCTCGTTCAGCTGAACCATCGGCTGGCCGTTGACGTTCGTCACCTTGGCATTCGACACCGGCGCGGCGGTCGCGGCGAGCACCCTCGACTGCTCTTCCGACACACCGAGCTTGACCATCAGGCGGCGCAGGAATTCAGCCTCGAGGTCGGGGTCTGCCGGCCGGGGTTGCCAGCTGGTCTGGTCCTGGCGCGAATTGGTGTAGACCTCCTGCATGCCGCGGTGGCTGACGAAGATCTCGGTGCTGCCGTCGGCCCCGCGCTCGAGGCGGGTGCGGAAGCGATCGAGTTCGCCGGTCGAGTAGACCGAGTCCATCAGCTTGCCGATGGTGCCGCGGATGATGTCCTGCGGCAGCTTGGCGCGGTTCTCCGCCCAATCGGTTTCCATGATGCCGAGATTGCGCTGGTCGGTGGTCAGCAGGAAGCCGTTCTCCTGCCAGAAATCCTTCACTGGATCCCAGAGCTTGTCCGGCGGACGCTGCACGACCAGCCAGCGCTGCGTGCCGTCGCGTTCCATGCGCACGTCGCCGACCGAAGACACCGCCGTCGGCAGCCCGGGCGCGGTGGTCAGCCCTGCCTGGTAGGAGTTGGCGGAGACGGGGCCGCCGGGCACCGAGTAGCGGTCGTTGTTCGCCAGCTGAGTCAGGTCGGGGGGCACTTCGAGCGAAGGCGCCTTGCCGGCACTCTTGTAATCGATCTTGTCGCTCTGGAGGAACGAGCAGGCGCCGAGGCTGGCGACCAGTGCCAACAGCGCGTATCGCGAAATGGTGTTCAACGTCTTCGTCCTTCTAGGAGTAT
Source organism: Variovorax sp. (assembly GCA_036496965.1). Classification (GTDB taxonomy): domain Bacteria; phylum Pseudomonadota; class Gammaproteobacteria; order Burkholderiales; family Burkholderiaceae_C; genus Variovorax. Next base: position 1,248 of record DASXKG010000377.1, on the reverse strand, counting down.
TGGGCTCAATCTTCGGGTCGCGTGCCCCGCGGATTCAGAGCGCACGCCGGGCCAAAGGTTGCCGGTGGGGGCGCTCGCCCGGGTAAAGAAATGTCAATCCTTGAGCAGGCCGGTGGCACGCAATGCGGATTCGACGACCGGCCGGGCCGTTTCCGCGAGTTCGGTCAAGGGCAGGCGCAATGCCCCGCCGCACAGGCCAAGCCGGGCCATGGCCCACTTCAGCGGGATCGGATTGGGCTCGACGAACAGATGGCGGTGCAGCGGCATCAGCTCGAACTGGATCTGCATCGCGCGCTTGACGTCGCCGGCGATGGCCGCCATGCACAGCTCATGCATCTTGCGCGGCGCGATGTTGGCGGTGACGCTGACGTTGCCCTGGCCGCCGCACAGCATCAGCGCGACCGCGGTCGGATCGTCGCCCGAATAGACGGCGAAGCGCTTGGGCAGATCGCGGATCAGCCATTGCGCGCGCTCGATGTTGCCGGTGGCTTCCTTGATGCCGATGATGCCGGGCACCTGGGCCAGCCGGAGCACGGTCTCGTGCGCCAGATCGGCGACGGTGCGCCCGGGTACGTTGTAGAGCACGGTCGGCAGGTCGGCCACGGCCTCGGCGATGGCCTTGAAATGCCGGTACTGGCCTTCCTGTGTCGGCTTGTTGTAGTAGGGCACGACCTGGAGCTGGCAATCGGCGCCCACGCCCTTGGCGAACCTGGCCAGCTCGATCGCTTCCTGGGTCGAATTGGCGCCGCAGCCGGCCATGACGGGCACCCGCGCGCGCGCCTGTTCGACCGAGACGCGAATGATTTCGCAGTGCTCCTCGACGTCGACGGTCGGCGATTCGCCCGTGGTGCCGACCACGCCCAGGCAGTCGGTGCCTTCGTCGATGTGCCAGTCGATCAGCCGGCGCAGGGCCGCATAGTCGACGCTGCCGTCGTCATGCATCGGCGTGACGAGTGCGACGATGCTGCCTGTCAGTTGCTCCAAGGGAATCTCTTTGTGGTTTGCCCGAAAAGCAGACATTCTACTAAGCCGCAGGGCCCCCCTTTTTCGAAACCCCCAAGGCGCGGGGTGCGGGCGCCTCAATCCCCCGGCAGGCGATGGCGCGCAGGGACGGGCGCGGGCGGAAAAACCGGCCGCACGGCGGCGATCCGCTGGACGAAGCTTTCCGGCTCGGCCAGGAATCCGTCCTCGTAGCCGACCACCCGCAGGCCGGCGCAGGCTTGGAGCAGTTCGCCCGGGCGCAGCAGG
>DASXKG010000376.1:0-1803 GCA_036496965.1 Variovorax sp. | reverse complement strand
TCCCGTGCCGGGCGATGCCGGCAACGTGCTGCTGCCCTACACGACGGCCAAGCTCAGCCTGCGTACGCCGCCGACGCTCGACGGCAAGAGCGCCGTGCGGGCGATCAAGCAGGCGCTGGAGGCCGATCCGCCCTATGGCGCCGAGGTCGAATTCAAAGGCGGAGACGGACAGAGCGGCTGGCATGCGCCGCCGCTGGCGCCGTGGCTCGAGAGAGCGGTGGCGCAGGCGTCGGTGGAAGCGTTCGGCAAGCCGCCGGCCTATATGGGCGAAGGCGGCACGATCCCGTTCATGGGCATGCTGGGCGAGAAGTTCCCCAACACGCAGTTCGTGATCACCGGCGTGCTGGGCCCGCACTCCAATGCGCACGGCCCCAACGAGTTCCTGCACATTCCCACCGGCAAGCGCGTCACGGCGGCCGTGGCGCGCCTGATCGCGGCGCATCACGTCCGGCCGGACAGATAGCCTTAGAGTCTGCCGGACCGCGGGCCTCCAGGCCCGCTCATGTACTTTGAAGGGACATATAAAAGTATGAAGCGGGCCTGGAGGCCCTAAGGCGCATGTGAATGCGCCGAGTCCGGCAACACGCGTCAGAGCTTGCCCGCGACGTAGCGCTGCATCGTCGGGCCGAGCAGGCGTACGATCTGCGCCCGGTCCATGGCGACCACCGGGGGCACTTTTAGAACATAGCGCGTGACCGCCAGCCCCATGATCTGGGTGGCGACCAGGCCGGCGCGCACCGGCAGCTCCGCCGGCGGCACCACCCGCGCCAGCATCGGTACGACCTGGCCGCCGAAGATGCTGCGGACCGTGGCGGCGGCGTCGGCGCTGGAGGCCGCCGCCCGCAGCAGGCTGATCAGGCTGCCGTTGCTCCGCGCGCCCTCCCAGATGTCGAGGAAATGCGCGACCAGGGTCGTGCCCACGTGGCGCCGCGCGACCTTCGTCAGATCCGGCAGCCTGAGATCGAAGGCGGTGGCTTGGGCGAACAGCCCTTCCTTGCTGCCGAAGTAGCGCATCACCATGGCCGGGTCGATCGAGGCCCGGGCAGCGATTTCCCTCACCGTCGTGCAACCATCGCGCATAAGTCAACAATCGTTGACTTATTGGCAGCGTGAATCCGGGAGGAAACCATGCGTCTGATGAGACCCGACCCTTGCGGCCGCCCTGCTCGGCCTGCGCTCCATGAAGACGGTCGCGTCCACCTCCGGCGCGATCGACCCGGCACAGCTGATGGAAGCGGCGCAGAAGGTCATCCTCGGAATCGAGGCCGACATCGACGCCCTGGCGACGGTGACGCCGGCCGAACTGGCCGCGGGCTTTCCCAAGCCCGAGCTTCGGCAACAGTTCGTCCATGGCATGATCGTGATGGCCGTGGCCGGCGGCGTGCCCTCGCGCGAGACCGTCGCCCGGGTGGAGGCCTTCTCCGCAGCGTTGGGAATCTCCGAGCCCGTGCTGGCCGACCTGCGACTGCTGGCCGAGCAGCACATGCTGATCTTCAAGCTCGACTTCCTGCGTCGCGGCCATATCGCCGACATCATGAAGAACCAGCTCGCCCAGAAGGGTCCGCTCAACCTGGCGAAGAGCGTGCTCACCATGCGCGGCGTGATGGAGGACCCGGCCCTCGCCGCGCGCTATCGCGCCTGGGAGAAGCTGCCCGAGGGCACGCTGGGCCGGGCCCTGATCGATTTCTACAACGAGCATGGCTTCAGCGTGCCCGGCGAGCGCAGTGGCTTTCCGGAAGCGGGCCTCTACCACGACTTCTGTCACCTGCTGGGCGGCTACAGCACCGAACCGGAGGGCGAGAT
>DASXKG010000375.1:0-5079 GCA_036496965.1 Variovorax sp. | reverse complement strand
ACGCTGTCGCCGGCCGCGCCCATCACCTCGCTGCCACCGCGCGCCGTGCGGCCCAATCCCTGAACCATGGTCGATTCTTCCTCTTCCATCGCGCCGCCGCTGGTCTTCATCACGGGTGCCTCGAGCGGCATCGGCCAGGCGCTCGCGGCCCGCTTCCATCGGGCCGGCTACCGGCTGGCCCTGGCCGCGCGGCGCACGGCCGAGGTCGAAAGCTGGGCGGCCGCGCAGCACATCGAGGCTTCGCGCGTGCGCATCTACCGGGCCGACGTGGCCGAGGTCGACAGCATCGTGGCTGCCGGCCAGGCCTGTATCGCAGCGCAGGGCCTGCCGGACGTGGTGATCGCCAATGCCGGCATCAGCATCGGCATGGACAGTGCCGAACGCGCCGATCTCGATGTGATGGCGCGCATCTTCGCGACCAACAACGTCGGGCTGGCCGCCACCTTCCATCCCTTCGTCGCGGCCATGGCCGCGCGCGGCAGCGGGCGCCTGGTCGGCATCGCCAGCGTCGCCGCCATTCGCGGCCTTCCCGGACACGGCGCCTATTGCGCGAGCAAGGCCGGCGTGGTGGCCTATTGCGAGAGCCTGCGCGGCGAAATGCGCGCCAGCGGGGTGCGGGTCGTGACCCTCTGCCCGGGCTATGTCGACACGCCGCTGACCCGGGGAAATCGTTACGGCATGCCTTTCCTGATGTCGCCCGAGGCCTTCGCCGACAGTGCCTTCAGCGCCATCGAGGCCGGCATCAGCTATCGCGTGATCCCCTGGCAGATGGGCGTGGTCGCCAAGGTGCTGCGTGTGTTGCCGAACACCCTTTTCGATCGCGCCATGCAGGGCCGAGGCCGCAAGAAGCGGGAAGAATGAAGACAAAAAAAAGGCTCCGAAGGAGCCTTTTCGTTGTGAGCTGCGCTGCGGGTCAGTAGCCGCTGTTGCCGCCGTTGCCGCCACCGTAGCCGCCACGGCCTCCGCCGCCACCGCCACGCGGGCCGGCGCCGTAGGGGCTGCGGAAGCCACCGTCGCCACCGCCGCCGCCACCACCACTGCGGCCGCCGCCGCCATAGCCGCCACCGCCGCCGCTGCGTCCACCGCCGCCGCCGCCATAGCCACCGCCGCCACCACCGTAGCCGCCACCACCACCGCCGCCGCCATAGCCACCGCCGCCACCACCGTAGCCACCGCTGCGGGGCGGACGCGCTTCCATCGGGCGCGCTTCATTGACGACCACGCTGCGGCCGCCCAATGGCTGGCCGTTCATGCCGCTGATGGCTGCCTGCGCCTCTGCGTCGCTGCCCATTTCGACGAAGCCGAAGCCCTTGGAGCGACCGGTGTCGCGTTCCATCATGACCTTGGCGCTGGTCACGGAACCGAATTGCCCGAATGCCTGCTCGAGATCACCGTCGCGCACCGAATAGGGCAGGTTGCCGACGTACAGTTTGTTGCCCATCAAGGGACTCCTATAAACACATCAAGAAAAGCGATGGAGTCCCGAGAGCAGCATCCCAGCGAGCATCCCGCTGAGTCGCGCGAAACTGACCGATCACCGATTTGCCCCCCAAATTCTGGAGGGAGGCTCGTGCATTATGAGTGAAATAAGATCAACGCAAGTAGGAAAATGCCCGCACCTGCAGCGGCATCAAAATATACTTGAAGTTAGTGCTTGCCTACAGTGCCCCACCCAGGTGCACTGGAAAGTGCCGAAGCTCGCGGGCCGCGCCGCAGCATCCGATCCGCGGCTTCCGACGCCCGAGCGGCTGCGCCGGCGGGTTTGCGGCTTGCGTTCGAGGACCTATACTCGTCCACGCGCCGATTTGCTCCAGCTTGCGGGCGCTTAACAAATGCTGCTAAAGACGGATGCCGAACCCGGCTCGTTTTTGGCGAGGCCGGGTTCTTTTCGTTCATTCATGTCCTTCGTCGTCTCTGCGCAATCGATGCACTTTGCCGGGCCGCTCGCGCTGCAGAGCGGCGCATCGATCGGCAACTACACGCTGGCCTACGAAACCTATGGTCGGCTGAATGCGGAACGCAGCAACGCCGTGCTGGTGTGCCATGCGCTGAATGCTTCGCACCACGTCGCCGGTGTCTACGAAGGCCAGCCGAAAACCGAAGGCTGGTGGGACAACATGATCGGCCCCGGCAAGCCGGTCGACACCGATCATTTCTTCGTCATCGGCATCAACAACCTCGGCTCCTGTTTCGGTTCCACCGGGCCGATGCATGACAACCCGGCCACCGGCCGCGCGTGGGGCGCCGACTTTCCGGTGGTCACGGTCGAGGACTGGGTCGCGGCGCAGGCCGCGCTGCTCGACGCACTGGGCATCGAGCAGCTGGCCGCAGTGATGGGCGGCAGCCTCGGCGGCATGCAGGCGCTGTCGTGGACGCTGCAATACCCGACGCGCGTGCGGCACGCAGTGGTGATCGCCAGCGCACCCAGCCTGACGGCCCAGAACATCGCCTTCAACGAAGTGGCACGGCGCGCGATCGTGACCGATCCCGACTTCAACGACGGCCACTTCTACGAGCATGGCGTGGTGCCCAGGCGCGGCCTGCGCATCGCCCGCATGATCGGCCACATCACCTACCAGAGCGACGACGTGATGAACGAGAAGTTCGGCCGCTCCCTGCGCAGCGCGGTCGAGGGCAGCGCGGCAAACACCGAGTTCCTCTATTCGACCCAGGAGGTCGAGTTCCAGATCGAGAGCTACCTGCGCTACAACGGCGACAAGTTCAGCGAGTACTTCGACGCCAACACCTACCTGCTGATCACGCGTGCGCTCGACTACTTCGATCCGGCGCGCGCCTGCGGCGGCGACCTGCGTGCGGCGCTGGCCCAGGCCAGTGCCAAGTTCCTGATCGTGAGCTTCAGCACCGACTGGCGCTTTTCACCGGCGCGCAGCCGCGAGATCGTGAAGGCGCTGCTCGACAACCGGCGCAACGTGAGCTATGCGGAGATCGACGCGCCGCACGGCCATGACGCCTTCCTGCTCGACGACACGCGCTACATGAGCCTGGTGCGCTCCTACTTCGAACGCATCCGCGGAGGATCCGATGAGCGACAGTGAGACCGAGCATCTGATCGCCCGGCTCGTGCCGCAAGGGGCCCGCGTGCTCGACCTCGGCTGCGGCGACGGCGCCTTGCTCGACCTGCTGCAGCGCGAGCGCGGCTGCAGCGGCTACGGCGTGGAGATCGCCGACGGCAACGTGCTGAAGTGCGTGCGGCGCGGCGTGGACGTTATCCAGCTCAACCTCGACGAAGGCCTGGCGATGTTCGACGATGCCTCCTTCGACGTGGTGCTGCAGATCGACACGCTGCAGCACCTGCGCAACGCCGAGGTGATGCTGCGCGAGACGGCGCGCGTGGGCCGCACCGGCATCGTCGCCTTTCCCAACTTTGCGCACTGGCCCAATCGCATCAGCGTCGCGCGCGGCCGCATGCCGGTGACGCGCCGCCTGCCCTACCAGTGGTACGACACGCCCAACATCCGCGTGGGCACCTTCAAGGATTTCGAGGTGCTGGCGCAGAAGAACCGGCTGCGCGTGCTCGATGCCTTCGGCCTGGAGGATGGTCGCGAGGTGCGCTGGCTGCCGAATGCGCGCGCCGGCACCGCGGTGTTCAAGTTCGAGAGGCAATGAGCGTCACACTTGTCGGCGCGCGTCGTCGGTCGCGTCAGAGAGGCGACAATGGCGGCGTGCATGATCGTTGAAGCGATTACCAAAGTACGCAAGAAGCAAGGCCGAGGATTTATTCGGTTACGCCTCTTGCGCAATGAAGTGCTAAAGCGCGAAAGTGCGTTCTTACGATACTCTTTTTGAGGAGCTACCCATTGGCCACACAGTCCCCCTTCTTCGGCAAGCGTGCAAGCGACGCTGAAACCCCCTCCCGTCCTGCGCCTCTGATGGGCTCCACGACCAATCTTTCGGGCTCACCCGTGAGCCCGTCGACGCTCACCACCCAGGCCGCCAATGCCGTGGCGGCTTCGGCACTTCCGAAGGAAGGCGGCAGCAAACTCACCGTCGGCCCGAACATCAAGTTGAAGGGCGTCGAAATCACCGATTGCGACACGCTGGTGGTCGAAGGCCTGGTCGAGGCCACGATGGATTCGCGCGTCATGCAGATCGCCGAGCAGGGCGCGTTCAAGGGTTCCGCGGAGATCGACATCGCGGAGATCCGCGGCCTCTTCGACGGCAACCTCACGGTGCGCGAAAAGCTGGTGATCCATTCCACCGGCAAGGTGACCGGCAAGATCCGCTACGGCAAGATCGTCGTCGAGGAAGGCGGCCAGCTCTCCGGCGAGATCAGCTTCGGCGCGAGCCCGGCCAAGCCGGCGCTTCACGCCGCCGCCTGAGAGCAGGCAGGCAGCGAAAGGCTCCTATCGGAGCCGCTCGATCAAGGCACCCGCAGCCGCCGGTGCCTTTTCTTTTGCGCCATTGATGAAGTAGATGAAGACGTCGCGCGGCGCGCTCTTGGGCGGGGCGCTTTCCACCCGCGGCAGCGCGGCAGGCGAATCGCCGCCGGCCCAGCTGCGCGCGTGCTCGGCCCACTCATCGAGCGCCTTGGGCGCATAGCCGCTCTGGAGGGCGGCGTCACTGTTCATCAGTCGCGCGTAGGCGAAGTCCGCGGGCAGGTCGGCGAACGAGGGGAACTTGTCCGAGTCGGTGAAGACCGTCGCCACCCCGTGCTCGCGCGCGAGCGCGAGGAACCCGGTCGTCATGAAGCTCGGATGACGCACGTCCATCACATGGCGCAGCGCCCGGCTGCCGACCTTCTTCGGCAGCAGATCGAGAAAGGCCGCGAAGTCGTCGGGATCGAAGGCCTTGGTCGGCATGAACTGCCACACGATCGGCCCCAGCTTGTCGCCCAGTTCGGAGATGCCGCTGTCGACGAAGCGTGTCACCGATTCGCCGGCGCCGGCCAGCAGCTTGCGGTTGGTGGCGAAGCGTGTCGCCTTGAGCGAGAACATGAAGCCCTCGGGCGTTTCGTCGTGCCACTTGCGGAACGTGGGCGGCTTGAAGCTGCTGTAGTAGGTGCCGTTGACTTCGATCGCCGTCAGCTGCCGGCTCGCGTAGCTGAGCTCCTGCGCCTGC
>DASXKG010000374.1:0-2858 GCA_036496965.1 Variovorax sp. | reverse complement strand
GCGATCGCGTCGAGGTTGGCCAGCGCTTCGCGCGATTCCGCTTGCACCAGCAGGCAGACCCGCTCGTTGGCCTCCTTGGCGTAGCCGGTGTAGCGGCCCCAGCGCGACGCGCGGGCGCCGCCCATGCCGCGCACGCCCTCGGGCGGATAGCGCATGGCGCGCACGATGGCGCGCGCCTGCTCGGCCGTGTCGACCATCGGCACCAGCAGGGACTGCAGGCCGAGGTCGAGGTACTGCTTGATGAGCGCCGTGCCGGCATCGCCATGGCCGAGCGGGACGCGCGCGATCGCATTGGCGCCCGGATAGGCGGCGATCGCCTGGGCTTGCTGCAGCACGCTCTGCAGGCCGTTGGGCGAGTGCTCGCCGTCGATCAGCAGCCAGTCGAAGCCGGCGCCGGCGCAGATCTCCGCGCTGTAGGCGTCGGCCAGGCCCAGCCAGAGGCCGATCTGCGCGCGCTTCTCGGCCAGCGCCTGCTTGAAGGGGTTGATGGGGGTTTGCATAGGGGGCTTTCTCTAGACGAAGCGAAAGGCGATGGAACCGAGCGGGCCGTAGTCCGCATGGAAGGTATCCCCGGGCAGCGCCGTGGTCGGCCGCGTGAACGAGCCGCCCAGCACCACCTCGCCGGCCTCCAGGCATTCGTCCCAGGGCGCCAGCTTGTTCGCCAGCCAGGCGACGCCGGTGGCGGGATGGTTGAGCACCGCTGCGGCGACGCCCGACTCCTCGATCACGCCGTTCTTGTAGAGCAGGGCGCTGACCCAGCGCAGGTCGACCGCGTCCGGCTTCACCGGCCGGCCGCCGGTGATGATGCCGGCATTGGCCGCGTTGTCGGCGATGGTGTCGAACACCCGGCGCATCTGCTTGCTGTGGCGGTCGAACTGCTCGATGCGCGCATCGATGATCTCGATCGCCGGCACCACGTAGTCGGTGGCCGCCAGCACGTCGAAGATGCTGACGTTCGGCCCCTTGAGCTTCCTGCCGAGCACGAAGGCCAGCTCGACCTCCACCCGCGGCGCGATGAAGCGCGTGAACGGAATGTCGCCCTGCTCGAAGAACATGTCGTCCAGCAGGGTGCCGTAGTCGGGCTCGGTGATCTGGCTGGCCTGCTGCATGGCGCGCGAGGTCAGGCCGATCTTGTGGCCCCTGGCCACCCGGCCCTCGGCCAGCTTGGTCTTGACCCATTCGCGCGAGACCGCATAGCCGTCCTCGATGCTCATCTCGGGAAAGCGCTTGGAGAAATGCTCGACCTGCACGCGCGACTTCTCGCTCTCGTGCAGTTCGGCGGCCAGCTGGCGGATGACTTGCTGTGAAAGCATGGAGAGTGGCCTACGTCTTGTTGAAGAGAGGATGCAGATTGCCGCACTTGCCGTCATACACCTGGCCCGGGCTTTCGTCGATCTGCAGCGTGATGCCGACATGTCGTTGCGCCAGCAGCGGCTCGAAATGCTGCCTCACTGCCGCCACCAGGGCGTCGCCGCTGCGCTGCTTGGCGCTGTCCGAGCGTCCCGAGGCCATGCGCAGGTTGAGGTAGACGAAGGCGTAGTCGCCCTTGCCGTCGGCCACCGCGTAGTGCGCAGCCGGATAGGCCAGCACCCGCGTGCCGCCCGGCGGAAACACCGGCTGGCCCGCGTCGTCGCGCTGCGCGAGCATGGTGTCGGCCAGGGTGCGGCACAGCGCCGACAAATCGGTCTGCGGCTCGATGTTCGGTGTGTAGAGGATCACCAGATGCGGCATGGCTCGGCTTTCTTTCTATTCGACCGACATCGTGGCGGCCGTGCAGGTCACCGCGAAGATCGGAATGGCTTTCATGTGGAGGATCTCGCCCTTGCCGCGCGCCGCGGCCGCCACCGTGATGAAGGTGCGGATCTCGAAGCCGCCCTGGCCGGCTTCGGCGTACGTGGCCTCGTCGTTGTAGCTGTCCGTCGAGAGCAGCGCCGCCCGGTCGTTGGCGCACCAGCGTTGCATGAAGTCGCGGTCCCAGGCCTCGTTGACCTTGCCTGAATCGGGCGTGGCCGGCCAGTGCGAGATGCCGCCGGTGCCGATGATGGCAATGCGCTCGGGTGCCTTGTCGCAGGCGCGGCGCAGGGCCTCGCCGAAGGCCCAGGCCCGATGCAGCGGCGTCAGCGGCGGCCCCTGGCAGTTGATGTTGACCGGGATCACCTTGGTGTCGAATTTCGGCGTGAGGAAGTGCAGCGGCACGATGATGCCGTGGTCGAACTTCCACTCTTCCGCATAGGCCACGTCCACGGTCTGCATCACCTCGCGGATCAGCCGCTGCGACAACGCCGCATCGCCGGGGATCTTGGTCTTCTCGATGCCAAGCCACTTCGGGTCCTCGATCGGGCCTTCGTAGCTGTCGGCCATGCCGATGGCATAGGCCGGCATGTTGTTCATGAAGAAATTGGCGAAATGCTCGGCCGCGATCACGATCACGGCGTCGGGCCGGGTGGCATGCAAGGCTTCGCCCATGCGCCGGAACTGCTGGTGGAACTCGTCCTTGACGGCCGGGTCGGCCAGGTGCGCGCGACCGGTGATGCCGGGTGCGTGGCTGCAGACACCGGCGAATACGAGGCTCATGTCTTCGCTCCCTTCATACCCCCGCGACCTTCTCGTCGTGGGCGGTGGTCATGGCGTAGATGCCGGCGCGCACCGGTCCGTATTTCTGCACGCCTTCGCGCATCGCAGCGATGTAGTCGGCCCAGGGCATGCCCAGCAGCGGCGCGAAGTGCATCAGCAACTGGCCGTTGCAACCCAGCACGTAGAGCTTGCCGATGTCGCCGCTGTCGATGGCTTGGTGCTCCTCCGCCGTGAGTTCGTAGCCGTCGAGCAGGCCGGCGCGGGTGGCGCCGTCCTCGGCGTAC
>DASXKG010000373.1:0-3709 GCA_036496965.1 Variovorax sp. | reverse complement strand
CGGCACGGTGTATTTCGCGCCGCCCGGCTACCACCTGTCGATCGAGCGCGACCGCAGCTTCTCGCTGAGCTGCGAACCGCCGGTGCTGTTCTCCCGGCCGGCGATCGACCTGCTGATGGCGTCGGCGGCCGATGCCTACGGACCGGCGCTGGCCGGCGTGCTGCTGACCGGTGCCAACGACGACGGCGCCGAAGGCCTGCTGCGCATCCACCGCGCCGGCGGCCTGACCATCGTGCAGGACCCGGACGAGGCGCTGGTGTCCATCATGCCCCTGGCCGCCCTCAAGGCCCACGCCCCCGACTTCGTGCTTCCCCTGCTGCGCATCCGCACGCTTCTCCTGGAACTGGATTCCGCCCATGCCCATTGATGTCGAAAGCAAGCTGCTGATCGTCGACGACCTGCCGGAGAACCTGCTGGCGCTCGAGGCACTGGTGCGCGGCCCGGCGCGCCGGGTCTTCCCGGCGGCGTCGGCGCAGCAGGCCCTGGCGCTGCTGCTGGAGCACGAGTTCGCGCTCGCGATCCTGGATGTGAGGATGCCCGGGATGAACGGCTTCGAGCTGGCCGAACTGATGCGCGGCACCGAGCGCACGCGACCCATCCCGATCATCTTCGTCAGCGCCGCGGGCCGCGAGATGAACTACGCCTTCAAGGGCTACGAGAGCGGCGCGGTCGACTTCCTGCAGAAGCCGCTCGATGCGCAAATGGTGAACAGCAAGGTCTCCGTGTTCGTCGACCTGTATCGCCACCGCAAGGCGCTCAAGCGCGAGATCGACGCGCTCGCCGCGGCGCATGTGCAGCAGCAGGCGCTGGTGCAGCAGTTGCAGTGCACGCAGCGCGAGCTGGAGCGCGCGGTGCGCATGCGCGACGACTTCATGTCGATGGTCTCCCACGAGCTGCGCACGCCGCTGAACACGCTCTTCCTCGAAACGCAGGTGCGCAAGCTGCACCTGGTGAAGGGGAACCTGGCACCGTTCTCGCCCGAGCGCCTGCCGGCGATGATCGAGCGCGACCAGCGGCAGATCCAGAACATGGTGCGGCTGATCGACGACATGCTCGACGTGACGCGCATTCGCAGCGGCGCGCTGTCGATCCAGCCCAAGCCGGTGGACCTGGCGGCGCTGGCGCGCGGCGTGGTCGAGAGCCTGGCGCAACAGGCCGAGGCGGTCGGCCCGCCGATCGAGCTGGAGGCGCCGCAGGCGATCCCGGGCCTGTGGGACGAATTCCGCATCGAGCAGGTGCTGACCAACCTGCTGACCAATGCGCTGCGCTACGGCGGCGGCAAGCCCATCGAGGTCGCGGTGCGGGCGGCCGGCGGCTTCGCGCAGATGACGGTGCGCGACCACGGCATCGGCATCGCGCCGGCAGACCACGCGCGCATCTTCGAGCAGTTCGAGCGCACCGACGACAGCCGCCGGCATGCGGCGGGACTCGGGCTGGGCCTGTTCATCGCGCGCCAGATCGTGCGCTCGCACGGCGGCGACATCGAGGTCGAGAGCCGGCAAGGCCACGGGGCGCTGTTCCGCGTGCGCTTGCCTCTTTGAGGTGCGGCAGGCGACGCCTCAGGGGCGAATGCGTCCTACAGCGTGCCTCGCCCGGGCGACAGATACTTGGCGCCTCTGATTCGCGGGGGATTGACGAGTGAACGTCCTGATCGTCGATGACAACCAGGCCGCGGCCGACCTGCTGCAAGAGCTGTTGGAGTTGCAGGACCATACGGCGCGCTGCACCTACACCGGGCAGGGTGCGCTCGACCTGGCCGCCGGCGAGCGCTTCGATGCGGCGCTGGTCGATCTCACCCTGCCAGACCTGTCGGGCGTCGAAGTTGCGCGCCGCCTGCGCAGCAATGCGCAGGGCGAGCCGCCGCTGCTCGTCGCGATCTCGGGTTTTTCGGCGGGCGAGGCCCGTGACGCCGAGGGCGTCTTCGACCACCACCTGCAAAAGCCGATCGACTTCGACCTGCTCGACCGCATCCTGGCGCGGCCCGTGGTGGGATGAAGACGTCCCCGGGAGCGCGCAGCTGGATGGCGGCGGGGGTGCGCCACGAGCTCCTCACGCGCGCGCTGCCGGCGCTGCGGCACGAAATGGCGGCGCCGGTGTCGGTGATCCGCATGGCGCTGCTGCTCCTCAAGCGCCAGGTTGCGGCGCCCAGCGCGGCCGACGAAGCGCTGCTGTCGGAGCGGCTGGTGCTGGTCGAGGACCAGGTCGCGGCGCTGGCGAACGGCGTGCGCTCCTTGCGCGATTGGGAACTCGCCACGCATGACGAAAGCATCACGCGCAGCGCATTGGTGGCGCAGTGCACGGCATTGATGCGCGTGGCCTTCGATCTGCACAGCATCGCCATCCACGTCGACGAGGCGCTGGGGTCGACCGAGGGCGAGTCGTGCTTTGCCTGCGGTGCGGCGCTGCGCTACATGTTCCTCGGCGCCCTGGGTTACCTGCACGACAGCGTGCCGGAGGTCGGCCAGATCCGCATCGAGGCCGATGGCGACGCGGCTTTGCGTTTCGTGGCCGGGCCGGGCGCCTCGGAGCCGGCGGATCCGGTGGCCGGCGCACACCGTGCCCCGCGCGCCCTCGCGATCGACGCGGTGGCGCTGCAGGCGCTGGCCGAGGGGCTGGGCTGTCCGGTGTCGGTCGCCGGCGCCGAAGTTCGCCTGTCGCTGGGGATGGGGGCTGAAGTCGCCTAGCCTGGAGTTCCTGCAAGGGCCGAGTGAGTTTGTCTTTGCACGACAAGGACTTGGCGTGAGATGGCGGTTCCGATTTCTGTCTACAACCGGATCTGCTGGATGAGGTCGAGCGCGCGCTTTTGATGCGGGTTGGGGGTTGTGAGAACTTCGAAGGTCGGCGCATCGGGCCGGGCATGGGGCGCACGGCAGGTATTACGTGCGATTGTGGCGAGTTCGGCCATCAGGGTCGCGAAGCTGTGCACGGGCGTGCCGTCCTCCAGCGTATGGCGGGCCGCCTTGAGCAGTGCGGTCTTGGAGCGCTTCGCGGGCGCCACCGGATCGCGCGTGGCCTTGGCCAGCTGCTCGGTGTCGGCGAACATCAACTCACGCCAGGCCTCACGCATGTGCCACTCCACGTAGTAGGCGAGCATGCACAAGAAGATGTGCGCACGCACCCGATCGGCGGTGTGGTGGTGGATCGGACGCACCTTCAGATCGATGGTCTTGAGCGAGCGGAACGCGCGCTCGACATTGGCCAGCGACTTGTAGTTGCGCACGCAGTCGGCCGAGTCCATCTGCGTGGACGGCACCGAGGTGCGGATGATGTAGAGGCCATCCAGCGCCGCCTCGGCGGCGATGGCGTCTGTCTTGCGCGTGAAGCTGAAGGCGTTGTCGCCGATGGTCAGCTCGAAGTGCTTGGCCATCTTGTACTGGTTGATGATCTTGCCCACCCGCACGCCGATCTCAGCCTTACCGAGGAGCTTGGCCGCCTCCACCCGGGCCTTGATCTTCTCCAAGCTGGCCTCGGTGGCCACGAGCAGTTCCTCGCGTTTGTGAGTGCGCAACTTCGCCAGCTCCGGGTTGCGGCAGGCCACCAGGCGCTCGCCCGGATAGTCCGGCGAACTGAGCTCGAGCAGGTTGCGCTCGTCGAACAGGCCCAGTTGCAGGTGCCCCTGCTCGACCAGCGCGCGGATCGAGGCGCTCTTCAATGCGCTGATCCAGCCCACGCCCTGGGTCTCGCGCATCTCCTCGATGGCCTTGTTGGA
>DASXKG010000372.1:0-1859 GCA_036496965.1 Variovorax sp. | reverse complement strand
CAACCTCTCCTCGCCGGGCGTCACCGGCGGGGTGCTGATCGTGGTCGGCGAGGACTATGGCGAGGGCGCCTCGGTGATCCAGGAGCGCACCCATGCCTATGCGCTCAAGTCCAGCATGTGCCTGCTCGACCCGCGGCCCGACCTCGGCGTGATGGTGAAGATGGTCGAGCACGGCTTTGCCCTGTCGGAGACTTCCAACATGCCCTGCATGATGGAGCTGCGCATCCGCACCTGCCATGTGCGCGGCAGCTTCGAATGCAAGGACAACCTGAAGCCGCAGGTCTCCACGCGCGCCCCGATGGCCGAACCCGCGGGCTTCGACTACATGCGACTGGCTCATCCGCCGGTCACCTTCCGCCACGAGAAGCTGAAGGGCGAGGAGCGCCTGCCCGCGGCGCGCCGCTACATCGCCGAACACCGGCTCAACGAACACATCGCCGGCACCCATGCCGATCTGGGCATCGTGGTGCAGGGCGGGCTCTACAACGCGCTGATGCGCAGCCTGCAGCAGTTCGGCCTGGCCGATGCCTTCGGCGGCACCGACATCCCCCTCCTGGTGCTCAACGTTGCCTATCCGCTGGTGCCCGAGGAGGTGGCCGATTTCTGCGTCGGCAAGCGCGCGGTGCTGGTGGTCGAGGAAGGCCAGCCTGAATACATCGAGCAGGAGATCGCCACGTTGCTGCGCCGGCGCGACGTCCAGACGCCGCTGCACGGCTGCGACATGCTGCCTGCGGCGGGTGAATACGGCGTCGAGGTGCTGGCCGGCGGCATCGACCTGTTCGCCCAGCGCTACCTGCCGGGCTACGCCGGGGATTCGGCGCAGCAATGGCTGGTGGGCAATCGCGAGCGGCGTGCGGCGGTGGCCACCCGGCTTGCGGCGCCGCTGCCCGTGCGGCCGCCGAGCTTTTGCATCGGCTGCCCCGAGCGGCCGGTGTTCGCGGCGCTGAAGCTGGCGCAGCAGGACAGCGGCCCGGTGCACATCGCCGCCGACATCGGCTGCCATGCCTTCGGCACATTCGAGCCCTTCTCGATGGGCCATTCGATCCTCGGCTACGGCATGAGCCTGGCCAGCCGCGCCGGCGTCTCGCCGATGATGCAGCGGCGCGCGCTGTCGATCATGGGCGACGGCGGCTTCTGGCACAACGGCCTCTTGACCGGCGTGCAGAGCGCACTGTTCAACGGCGACGACGCGGTGCTGCTGATCTTCAAGAACGGCTACACCTCGGCCACCGGCACGCAGGACATCATCTCCTCGCCCGACGACCTGGTGAAGGAGCGCGCCGTCGACAAGCAGCAGAGCCTGGTCGACAAGAACCAGACCATCGAATCGACCCTGAAGGGCCTGGGCGTGCAATGGCTGCGCACCGTGAACACCTACGAGGTCGAGCGGATGCGCAAGACGCTCAACGACGCCTTCACCAGCGACTTCAACGGCCTGAAGGTGATCATCGCCGAGGGCGAATGCCAGCTGGAGCGCCAGCGGCGCATCAAGCCCTGGATCGCCAGCCTGCTTCAGCGCGGCGAGCGCGTGGTGCGGGTGAAATACGGCGTCGACGAGGATGTCTGCAACGGTGACCATGCCTGCATCCGCCTGTCCGGCTGCCCCACCCTGACGATCAAGGACAACCCCGATCCACTGAAGGTCGATCCGGTCGCGGTGGTGATCGACGGCTGCGTCGGCTGCGGCCTGTGCGGCTCGAATGCCCATGCCGCCACCCTGTGCCCGAGCTTCTACCGGGCCGAGGTGGTGCAGAACCCGAAGTGGCACGAACGGCTGCTGCACAGTCTGCGCGGCGCAGTCGTGCGCGCGCTGCAACCTGCATGAGCATGTTCATGAACCGCGCTCAACCCATCACCCT
>DASXKG010000371.1:0-7659 GCA_036496965.1 Variovorax sp. | reverse complement strand
CGCTGACCGTGGAGACCGACGACCAGTGGCAGGCGCTGGCAGCCTTGATGGCGCGCGATGGCGTCGTCGTCGATCCGACCCTCGGCGATGCGGCTGCGCGCCGCGCACGCCGCGAGGAAGTCAACGCGCTGGTCGGCGGCTGGGTGCGCGACAAGGACGGCCATGCGCTCGCCGGCCAGTTGCAGGCCGCCGGCATGGCCAGCGGACCGGTCCTGAACAACCGCGACCTGCTGCTCGATCCGCATCTCGCCGCCCGGGGCTTCCACGAGCGGGTGCCACTGCCGTTGCCGATGGGCCCGCGCCCGATGATGGGCCGGCCCTGGAAGTTCACCGAACGCCAGGTGCGCATCCGCCACCCCGGGCCGCGCTATGGAGCCGACGGCGAAGCCATTCTGCGCGAGGTGCTGGGCTATGGCGAACTGCGGGTGGCGCGGCTCTTCGCCGAGAAGGTCGTCTGCACCGAGCCGACCTCGCCGAAGCCCTTCGATGCGATGGGTCTTGCCGAACTGCAGCGATTGAAGGCGATCCACGAAGTCGACCCGGACTACCGGCGCAAGCTGGGCATCGCATCGCCGTGACAACGATTGCGCCCCTGCACCGACCAGGCAAGGCGCGCGAGACACCACCCCATCCACACGACATCCAGGAGCAACCCATGGCCAATCTCAACATCACGCTGGAGGACAAGGTCTGCGTCTGCGAACTCAATCGCCCGCATGCGATGAACTCCATCGACCCGGAAATGCGTCAGGAGCTGTACGCCTTCTACGATCGCATCAAGAAGGACAACGATATCCATGTGGTGATCTTCACCGGCGCCGGCGACAAGGCCTTCTGCACCGGCGCCGACCTGAAGAAGACGATGCCGACCGACGAGAGCTATGCCGAGACCCTGCTCGGAAAGGGCGATCCCGGCAGCGCCTTCCTGGGCCTGGAGACCGACAAGCCGATCATCTGCGCGGTCAACGGCTATGCGCTGGCCGGCGGCACCGAACTGCTGCTGGCCTGCGACATCGCGATCGCCTCCGAAAACGCCAAGTTCGGCCTCACCGAAGTGCGCCGCGGCACCATCCCCTGGGGCGGCAGCATGCAGCGGCTGCCGCGCTCGATCGCCAAGACCGACGCGATGCTGCTGCTCTTGACCGGCGACACCATCGATGCCCACGAGGCGCTGCGCATGGGCCTGGTGAGCAAGGTGGTGCCGCATGTCCAGCTGATGCCGACGGCGCTGGAGATCGGCCGCCGCATCGCCCGCAACGCGCCGCTCGCGGTCAGGGCAGTCAAGCAACTGGTGGTGCAGGGCCAGGACCTGCCGCTGGTGCACGCGCTGCACATCGACAAGTACATGTACGGCCTGCTCAAGGACACCGAGGACCGCATCGAGGGCCGCCGTGCCTTCGCCGAGAAGCGCGAACCCGTATGGAAGATGAAATGAGCGGCGGCGCCACGATGGACATCGCCGCCAGTGCCAAACGCCCCTGCGCGCCGCCGCGCCCGGCGGCCCTCGAAGGCCTGCGCGTGCTCGACCTCTCGGGCGCGATGGGCAACTACGCCGGCAAGCTGTTCGGCGACATGGGCGCCGAAGTGATCCTGGTCGAACCGCTCGGCGGCAACGAACTGCGCCGCGAGCCGCCCTTCATCGACGACATCGCCGGTGTCGAGCGCAGCCTCGACTTCGCCTACCAGAACAGCAGCAAGCGCGGCATCTGCCTCGACCTCGACACGGCCAGCGGCCAGCACCTGTTGCGCCGCTTGGCGGCGACCGCCGACCTCGTCATCGAGACCGCGCCGCCGGGCTGGATGGCCGAGCGCGGCATCGACCGTGCCGCCTTGGCCAATGACCGTCCGCAGCTGGTCGTCGCCAGCATCACGCCCTTCGGGCAGACTGGCCCTTATGCGCAGATGCAGGCCACCGATCTGGTCGGCCTGGCGCTGGGCGGGCTGCTCTGGATGGGCGGCTACCAGGACGCGGCGCCGACCCAGGCGCACGGGAACCAGGCCTTCAAGTGCGCCGCCATGTACGGCGCGGTGGCGGCGATGCTCGCGGTCACCGATGCCGAACTGTCCGGCGAAGGCCAGCATGTCGACATCTCAATGCAGGAGAGCGTGACCCTGGCGCTGGAGAACGCGGCCCAGACCTTCGACCTCGAAGGCGTGATCCGCAAGCGACCGTTGTCGGACCAGCGCTTCGCCGGCTACGGCCTCTTCAGGTGCCAGGACGGCTACATCTACCTCGGCTCACGCGGCATCGGCAACAGCCCGGCGTGGTCGCGCAGCCTGCAATGGTTCAAGGACGAAGGCATGGTCGGCGTCGATCGCCTGTACGGCGCCGAATGGTCGAACCTGGACTACCTCAAGGGCGACGAAGCGCGCGAAGTCTTCGGCGAACTCTTCATGGCCTGGTCGATGCAGCACACCAAGGACTGGCTCTACAGCGAAGGGCAGAAGCGGCTCATCCCGCTGGCCCCGGTCAGCACGCCGGCCGACCTGCTGGAGAACCCGCAGCTGCAGGCGCGCGGGCATTTCGTGCCCTTCGCGCATCCGCTGCTCAAGCATGCGGCCATGATGCCGGGCGCACCCTATGTGCTGTCGGCCACGCCGTGGCGCATCCAGCGGCCGGCACCGACGCTGGGGCAGCACACGGCCGAAGTGCTGGGCGAACTCGGTATTTCCAAGGACGAGGTGGCGCGGTTGGCCTCGGCGGGAGTCGTCGCATGAACAAGCAGCTCCCTCTTGCCGGCCTGCGCGTCGCCGACTTCTGCTGGATCGGTGCCGGCTCCTACACCACCAAGGTGCTGGGCGACCTCGGCGCCGACGTGATCAAGATCGAGAGCTCGACCCGCCTCGATTCGCTGCGCCTCGCCGGCCCCTACAAGGGCGGAAAGCCGGGTGTCAACCGCAGCGGCTACTTCGCCGACCGCAACACCAGCAAGCGTGGCGTCACCATCGACATGAAGCATCCGGCGGCGCTCGCGGTGGTGCGCAAGCTGATCGCACAGAGCGACATCGTCGCCAACAACTTCGCCGCCGGCGTGATGGAGAAATTCGGCCTCGGCCCCGAGGATTGCGCGCGCATCCGTGCGGACATCATCTACCTCGCGATGTCCATGCAGGGCTCGCAGGGCCCGCAGCGCGACTTCCGCGGCACCGGCAGCAGCATCGCGGCACTCTCCGGCATCCAGGAGCTGAGCGGGCTGCCCGGTCGCGTGCCGGCCGGCACCGGCACGAACTACCCGGACCACCTGCCCAATCCCTGCCATGCCGCCTTCGCCGTTCTTGCGGCGCTGCGCTTTCGGCGCCGCACCGGGCAGGGCCAGTTCATCGACTTCGCGCAGACCGAGCCGATGCTGTCGCTGATGGGCCCGACCTTCCTCGACCTCACGGTCAACCACCGGCTGCAGCAGCGGCGCGGCAACGACCATCCGTGGGCGGCGCCGCACGGCGTCTATCCCTGCGCCGGCAGCGATCGCTGGATCGCGATCACGGTCATGGACGACCTGCAATGGACGGCGCTGGTCGAGGCGATGGGGCGGCCGGCCTGGGCGCTCGAGGCGCGCTGGCAGACCCAGCCCGAGCGCTGGCGCGATCGCGCCGAACTCGACCGCCTGCTCGGCGACTGGACCGCCAAGCAAGAGGCGCAAGCGCTGATGCGGGCGCTGCAGGCCAGGGGCATCCCGGCTGGCGCGGTGCAGGACGCGCAGGACGTGACCCGCACCGATCCGCAGCTTGCGCATCGGCAGCATTGGGTGCGGCTGCCGCATGCGGAGATGGGCGAGTCGATCTACAACAACCTGCCGTTCCGCTTCCAGCGCACGCCGGTGCGCCCGACCCGGCCGGCGCCGCTGCTCGGCGAGCATACCCGCGAGGTGCTGCACGATCTGCTCGGCCTGGCCGATTCGGAGATCGATGCGCTGCAGGAGCAGGGGGTGCTGAAGTGAGCGCCAGCGCGGCCAGCGCGATGCTGCGCGATCGCTGCGCCATCGTCGGTGTCGGCGCCAGCAAGCAGGGCAAGGTGCCAGGCTCGAGCGCGTTGACCTTGGCGGTCGATGCCTTCAAGGCGGCGCTGGACGACAGCGGCCTGCGCAAGGAACAGATCGACGGGCTGCTGACGCTCCCGGGGCAGACCTCGCCCGAAGGCGCGCAGAACTTCCTGCGCATCGGCGAGACGCTCGGCATCAATCCGCGCTTCGCCGGCACGATGAACATGGGCGGCTCGACCGCCGGCGCGCTGGTGCAGCAGGCGGTGCTGGCGGTGAATGCCGGCATGGCGAGCCATGTGGCCTGCATCTTTGGCGATGCGGCAGCCACCGGCGGCGGCAAGTTCGACCGCGCCCAGGGCTGGGGCGACTCGTCCTCGATCTGGGGCTTCATGGCCGCAGCGGCCAACAGCGCGATCACCGCGGCGCGCCACATGGCCATCTACGGCACCACCAGCCGGCAGCTGGGCGAGATCGCGGTCGCCTGCCGCTACCACGCGTCGCTCAATCCGGACGCGGTGATGCGCAAGCCCATCACCGTCGACGAGCACCAGGCCTCGCGCTGGATCGTCGAGCCGCTGCACCTGCTCGATTGCTGTCTGGTGTCCGACGGCGGCGTCTGCGTCATCGTCTCGAGCGCCGAGCGGGCACGCGATCTGCGCCAGCCCCAGGTGCTGATCTCCGGCATGGGCCAGGGCTACACGACGCAGAACCTGGGCAGCCAGGACTGGTGGTACGCGCCGCACCAGAAGGTCGCGGTCAACGACGCCTACGCGATGGCGGGTGTCGGCCCCGGCGACATCGATGTCGCCCAGCTCTACGACAACTTCACCTGCAGCGTGCTGCTGTGGCTGGAGCACGGCGGCTTCTGCGCGCCGGGCGAGGCGGGGCCATTCTGCGAGGGCGGCCGCATCCGGCTCGGCGGAGCGCTGCCGGTCAACACCGCCGGCGGCAACCTGTCGGAGTCGTTCATGGAGGGCTGGCTGCACATTGTCGAGGGGGTGCGCCAGATGCGCGGTGCCTGCGGGCCGCGCCAGGTGAGCGATGCCGAAGTCTGCCTGGTCACCGGCCGCGGCCTGGCGCTCAATTGCGCCAACGCGCTGGTCTTGCGAAAGGGCTGAGCGATGACCGAACGCACCAACGAATACACCAAGCCTTTGCCGACCTTGACGCACGAGAACCGTCCGTTCTGGGACGCCTGCCGAGCTGGCCACCTGAGCCTGCAGCAATGCGCGAGCTGCGCCCACCTGCGCTACCCGATCAGCCCCTTCTGCCCGCGCTGCCTGTCGGGCGAGTTCGCCTGGAGCAAGGTGTCGGGACGCGGCACGGTGTTCTCGTACGTGGTCTTCCACCGCGCCTACCACCCGGGCTTCCAGGCCGACGTGCCCTACAACGTGGCGCTGGTGCAGCTCGAGGAAGGCCCGCGTCTCTACACCAACATCGTCGGCACGCCGAACGACCAGGTACGCATCGGCGATGCGGTCGAGGTCGTCTTCGAGCGCGCCACCGACGAGATCGCGATACCCAAGTTCAGATTGCGCGCGGCGCCCGTCTGAATCCGTTCATCGAGGAGAAGGCTGGATGTTCAAGGTCGACACGAAAGAACCGCCCGAGCGCTATTTCGAGGATTTCCCGCAGGGCCTGCAGATGCCGTTGGTCCGCAAGGGACCGATGCAGGTCGGCCACCAGGTGCGCTGGGCAGGTGCCTGCGACAACTATGCGTCGGAGTTCCATCACGACGATGCGGTCGCCAAGGCGCAAGGGCTGCCGGGCGTGCTGCTGTCGGGGCCCTTCATGGCCTGCTACATGCTGACCGAGGTCAGCCATTGGCTTGGGCGCCATGCGAGGGTGGTCTCGTTCTGGGATCGCAACAGCGGCCCGACGCGCCCGGGCGACATCGCGCTCTTTCGCGCCAGTGTCAAGCGCAGCTGGGAGGAGGGCGCAAGGCACTTCGTGGAGATCGATTGCCACATCGCCAACCAGGACGACAAGGTCACGACCCCCGGCGGCGTGGTGGCGGAACTGCCGCTGCGGCCGGCATCGAGGAGTCTGCAATGAGCACCGACCTCCGGACCGAAGACATGCAGGCATCGCTGAAGGCCATGGAAGGCCCGCTCGGGCCGGCCGATTCGATGCCGATCGAATACGTCTCGGTGCGCCGCATGGCGCTGGCGATCGAGAACTTCGATCCGATCCATTACGACGAGGCGGCAGCCAAGGCGCGCGGCTATCGCGGTGTGGTGGCACCATGGCCCCTGCTGTGGCTGATCTTCTTCAACTGCCGCGATGCGCCGCTGGTCTTCAGCTTCGGCAAGGCGACCATCCATGGCCAGGACAGCTACGAGTTCCACGAGCCGATGGTGGTCGGCGATGTCATCACGGTGAGCGCAGCGGTGGAAGAAACCGCCGTCAAGCAAGGCAAGGCAGGCGCCATGGGCGTGATCGTGACGCGGCGCGAGTTCCGCAACCAACTCGGCCAGCTCTGCGCGGTGATGGCGACCACCAACCTGCGGCGCTGAGGCACACGCGCCAACAGGCGTTAGGCCGATGGTGGAACGAAAGGATAGGGCAGGGCGGGGCCTGCGCGCAGCGGCAGCGCCACGGTCGCGCGGCCGGGGGTCGACTCCAAGCCCTGCCCGTTCAGCACGCCGATGTCGAGTTCCACCAGCCCGAAGCCGGGCACTTCGCGCTTGCCCGTCACCCGGCCCCAGATCTTGAGCGCCTCGTCGACCCGGTTCATGGCCCGGAACTGGAACTGCACCTTCCACACCCAGCCTTCCGGCCCCGCCCAGTCCTTCAGCAGCTGCATCACGAACTGCTGCTTGAACGAGCCGTTGATCAGCAGGTCGGGCAGCCGGTCGTGCTCCGTCGCGAAGCGGTGGTCGTAGTGGATGCGGTGCCAGTTCTCCATCGCCGCCGACCAGCGCATGAGGTGGACGGCGGTCAGCGGCCCCTTGAGCAGGCGGGGCGGTTCGAAGCCGATCGGCACGTCTTCGAAGCGCGGTGTGGTCCGACGGCGGATCATCCGGCGCTCCCGGCCCGGCGCAGCAGCGTGCGCCGCGAGCGCAGCAACAGTTCGCCGCCGCGAGTGCAGATCTCCGCCTCGATGACGACGACGATCAGCATCCCCTTGGCCGTCGCCTTCTCGTGGATGTCGGCGTAGCGCTGGCGCACGGTGACGGTCTCGCCGAAACGCGCATGGCGGAAGAACTCGAACTCGGAGCCGCCATTGAGCACCGGCAGATGCAGCAGTGGCACGATCGGCGGCAGTCCCGGCGCCGGCACGACCCCGTCGAAGTCGGCATTGCCTGCATTCGCCTGCACCACGTCCGGCGCGCCGAAGGGCGGCCGCAGCATGTGGTTGGGAAAGAGCGGGGGTGCGATCGGGCCGCCGTAGCGGCCATTCGTCGCGGCATCGGCACCGTAGTCGGGATCGTCGTCCATGATCGCCTGCGCGAAGCGCCGCACCGCGCCCTGCTCGACCGGATCGCAGGCGAGCTCGAGATCGCTCCAGGTGCCGATACAGGCCTTGATTTCGTCGCTGATCATCCGCTGCGCGGGGCTTATCCCCAGACCTCGTCGGGAACCGGCAGTCCGCGCAGGTCGTCGGCGGTCAAGGGCCGGTCGGCCTGCGTGCCGCCGCTCTCCAGCATCAGGATCAGCTGCCGCGTGTGCTGCGCGG
>DASXKG010000370.1:0-2633 GCA_036496965.1 Variovorax sp. | reverse complement strand
ATGGCCACCACCCGGTCGATATCGGTCTGGGCCCGCGACCAGATCTTGAAGCCGGAGAACTTGGCCTTGAGGTTCATCGGCAGCGAACTGCGCATCGAACTGAAGCCGGAATGCATTTCGCCACAGATCGCGCGGCAGTGCGCGCGGGCCTTGGCATCGGCGGGCAGCAGACCGGCCTTGGGCGTGATCTCGTGGAGGTATTCGCCGATCGCCAGCGTGTCCCAGACCTTCACGCCGCCGTTTTCCAGCGAAGGCACCAGTATCGAGGACGAGAGCAGCAGCATCTCGGCCTTCATCGCCGGATCGTCCGGCGGAATGATCTTTTCGCTGAACTCCAGCCCCGCCAGCCTGCACATCAGCCAGCCACGCAGCGACCAGGCACCGTAGTTCTTGCTGCTGATGGTGAGGACGGGTTTGGCCATGCTGACGCTCCTGGGCTGCCGGGATCGGCTTTCGCACCGTCTGCAAGCCCTGTGCCAGAACAGTGCGTCATGCACGCCGGCCGACCCGAGTTGGCCCGCAACTTGCCTTGTCAGTTGCATGCTGTACCGGGCTTACCAAACCAACACCGACCTGCTATCTCCTTCCCGGCTGGCAGCCCAGTTCCTGGGCAGCGGGATCTGGGAGTCGAAGCCCGACCGCAGTGCCGCGCGCCGCGTCGCCGCGGCCATGGAGGTCTACGCGCACCTGCGGCTGACCCACACGCGCCCGGACTACGGCATCGACAGCGTACGGGTCGACGGCGAAGAAGTGCCGGTCACGGAAGAGGCTGCTTTGGTTGCGCCTTTCGGCACCTTGCTGCGCTTTCGCAAGAGCACCAAGGCGGTGCAGCCCAAGGTGCTGCTGGCCGCACCACTGTCGGGCCACTTCGCGACCCTGCTGCGCGAAACCGTGCGCACGCTGCTGCGCGACCACGACGTGTACCTGACCGACTGGCACAACGCCCGCGACGTGCCGCTGTGGCAAGGCCGCTTCGGACTCGACGACTACACGAACCAGATCGTGAGCTTCCTGGAGGCCATCGGTCCCGGCGCGCACATGATTGCGGTCTGCCAGCCCTGCGTCGCGGCACTGGCCGCGACGGCGCTCATGGCCGAGGACGACAACCCGGCCGCGCCACTGAGCCTCACGCTGATGGCCGGCCCGGTCGACTGCCGCATCAATCCGACCGCGGTCAACAAACTGGCGACCGACCGGCCGATCAAGTGGTTCGAGCGCAACCTGATCAGCCGCGTGCCATGGCCGCACGCCGGGGCCATGCGCCGCGTCTATCCGGGCTTCCTGCAGCTCAGCGCCTTCATGAGCATGAATCCGGAGCGGCACAAGCAGCAGTTCAGGAAGCTCTACGAGCACCTGGTCGAAGGCGACATCGAGCAGGCCGCCACGATCCGCGATTTCTACGATGAATACCTGGCAGTCAACGACCTGCCGGCCGAGTTCTACCTGGAGACCGTCGAGCGCGTGTTCCAGACCCACGACCTGCCGCGCGGCCAGCTCACCGTGGGCGAGCGCAAGGTCGTTCCGGCCGCCATCCGCCGCACCGCGCTGATGACCGTGGAAGGCGAGCGCGACGACATCTGTGCCGTCGGCCAGACCGTCGCGGCGCAGGATCTCTGCACCGGCGTGCGCCCCTATCTGAAGACGCATCACCTCCAGGCCGGCGTCGGGCACTACGGCGTGTTCAGCGGCAGCCGCTGGAATTCGCAGATCTACCCGCGCGTGCGCGAGATGATCCACACCGCCCAAGAGCTGCACTGAAGCGAAGCGGCCGGCATAGACTGGCGTGATGACCCACCCGAGCACCGCCGCACCCGCCGCGCTGGAATCCTTCCTGCACGCCATCCCGAAAGTCGAACTGCACTGCCATCTTTTCGGCAGCGTGCGCCACCGGACTTTCGCCGCACTCAACCGCCAGGCCGGCTCGCCGCTGGCCGACGATGAGATCGAGGGCTTCTACACCCGCGGCGAGAAGCCGGTCGGGGTGCTGCGCGTGCTGCGCGCCCTCGACTCGCAGCTGGTGCGCAGCGCCGACGATCTGCACCGGCTGACGCTGGAATACCTGGAAGACGCGGCCGCCCACAACGTGCGCTACAGCGAATTCTTCTGGAATCCCACCGGCACCGTGCAGGTTTCGGGGATTCCCTATCGCCTGGCCCAGGACGCGGTGGTGCGCGCCATCCACGACGCGTCCAGCCAGTTCGGCATCACCGGCCGCCTGATCGCAGCGATCGACCGCGAAGCCAGCCCCGAGGCCGCGGTCGAGATGGTGCAGTGGGTCGCGCAGAACCGCTCGGACGAAGTGATCGGCATCGGCATCGACTACCGCGAGGTCGACCGGCCGCCGGAGCTGTTCGCCCAGGCCTACGCCGACGCCCGGCGCGCGGGCCTGAAGACCACCGCGCACGCCGGCGAGTTCGGCATGCCCTGGACGAATGTGCGCACCGCGCTCGAGCTGCTGCAGGTCGACCGCATCGACCACGGCTACACCGTGGTGGACGAGCCCGCCTTTGCGCGCCAATGCGCCGAGCGCGGCGTGATCTTCACGGTGGTGCCGACCAACTCCTACTACCTGCGCACGCTGCCGCCCGAGCGCTGGGCGCTGGACCATCCGATCCGCCGCATGCCCGGCCTGG
>DASXKG010000369.1:0-6525 GCA_036496965.1 Variovorax sp. | reverse complement strand
ACCTTGACCTTGGGCGGAATGCGCGCCTGGCCAGGGATCTCGATGCAGGTGCCGCTCGGCGCATAGAGCAGGCCGTGGTAGCCGCAACGCACGCCGTTCGACTCCACGGTGCCGCAGGACAGCGGCAGCGATCGGTGTGGTCGGGAGCAAAAAAAACTAGTCTTCGCCGGACTTGCGTTTCTTGTCCCTGCCGGGCTTCGGGAAGCGGCCGGCGAGGTAGGCGCTGGTCGCCGTCTCCACCGCCTTCAGGTTGTCGTGCAGACGACGCAGCAGCCCGAGAAGGACCTCGCGCTCCTTGGCCGACAGCACCGACATCAACGCCCGTTCACGCTCCAGGGCGATCCCCAGGATGCCATCGTGGATGGCCCGCCCCTCGGGGGTGATGGAGGCGACGCGCAGCCTGCCGTCCACGCCATCCAGCCCGATCGTGATCAAGCCTCGGGATTGCATGGTCTTGAAATTGCGGCTGACGGAGGATTTGTCCATGCCCAGCACCTTGCAGATGCCCTGGGCTGACATGGCCGGTTCGATGGCAAGAAGAACCAGGATGCGCCAGGCCTCGATGCCCACGCCGAAGGTCGCCAGGTACGCCTGTGAGGCGCCGCTGGACAGCTTGGTTGCAATCCAGGTGAAGTACGCGGGTGCGTAGCGCTGCAGGTCGATCACTCCGGAGGAGGCGTTCGAACCCGCCTCGCGCGCATCGCCAGCGGAAGGGGTGGTGCCGCTCCTTTTCGCCTTGCTCGCCATTGAATATTGAGGAAAGGCCCCATTGTGGCTGACCCGAGACCAGGCGCGCCCCGGCTCAGCGCATGTAGGCAAGGTCCCTGACGTCGGAGCGCAAGGCACTCTTGTCGGCCCCTTGCATGGGCAGGCTCACCAGCAGCTCGAGGCGGCGCTTCAGCGAATAGAGCGTCTGGATCGCCGCGTGGGCGGCGTCTTCGGGGTTCTCGCCGGCAGCGGCATCCGGAAATTCCCAGACGGCCTCGTCCGGCTGGTCCGGCCAGCGCGGCTGCAGCGGCTGCACCGAGAGATCGAGGGTGATGACGAATTCCGCTCCGTGCAAGCCCGATCGGAGCAACTCGTCCCAGCTGCGCGGCTGGTGCAGGGGGAGGGGCATGCCGGCGCTGCCGAGCGCGCCGATGGCAGCCGGATGCACCGAGCGGCTGACCTGCCCGGGCTGCCCGCAAGAGCAGGCGGCGAATCTTCGTTTCGGGTCCAGGTACCCCAGGCAGGCTTCGGCCAGGATGCTTCGCAACGAGTTTCGCCGGGAGACGAAAACGACTCCGATACGTGTCTGCATGAAGACTTGAATATAGCGACAAACGGACACTTTGCGGGGGCGCTTCGGCGCTGGCACGGCATGACGCTCCGAAGGCTGTCACGTGAACTTCACCGTTCTGTCACGCAGATGGCGCCAGCCGACGATCCAATCCCCCCGTCCTGTCCATCGGCGCCGAACCAGCGCCGCCGCCATGCCTCCAGGCTTCTACCTCGTGATTGCGGCGCAGTTCGCATCCGCCCTGGCGGACAACGCACTGCTGATCGTCGCCATCGCCGTGCTGGACGAGCGACAACTGCCGGTCTGGTGGGCGCCGCTGCTCAAGTTCTCATTCACCATCGCCTATGTGCTGCTGGCCCCGGTCGTGGGCCCATTGGCCGACGCCTGGCCCAAGGCCGCACTGATGGGCTGGATGAATGCAGTCAAGGTGCTGGGGGTGATCGCACTGCTGGTGGGCATGCATCCGCTGCTCGCCTTCGCCATCGTCGGCTTGGGGGCCGCCGCCTATGCGCCGGCCAAGTACGGCATCGTGACCGAGATGGTCCCTGCCCGGCACCTGGTGGCGGCCAATGGGTGGATCGAGGTGACCGCGGTTTGCGCGGTGCTGCTGGGCACGGTGATGGGCGGCGCGCTGGTCGGCTCGCTCGCTCGCGCCAGCGCGTGGGCCGCGCTGCTCCAGCAGTGCGCGAATTCGCTGCCTTCGTCAACGCCCACGGCGCTCGGCTTTGCGCTCTTCCTCTTGCTGGGCGTCTACACGCTGGCGGGGCTGCTCCTGATCGGCATCCGGGATACGGGCCGACGCCATGCGTGGCAAGGCGGCCGACCGCGCGAGCTGCTGCGGGCCTTCCGGCAGTGCAACCGCCTGCTCTGGGCGGACCGCGACGGCGCCCTTTCGCTGATGGTCACGACCTTGTTCTGGGGCTTCGGCGCGACCCTTCAATTCGCCGTGCTGCGCTGGGCCGTCGACGCCCTCGGGCTGCCCTTGTCGCAGGCCGCGTACCTGCAGGCGGTGGTGGCTGTCGGCGTGGTCGCGGGCGCGACGCTGGCCGGCTGGCTGGTTCCGATCGACAAGGCCGCGCGCGTGCTGCCTGCCGGGATCCTGCTCGGCGTGCTGGTGGCCTGGGTGGCGGGCACTTCCGATCTCCGCCCGGCGGTGCTCCTGCTGGTGGCGGTCGGCGCGGTCGGTGGCATCCTGCTGGTGCCGATGAACGCGATGCTGCAGCACCGCGGCTACCGCTTGCTCAGCGCCGGCCGCTCGATCGCCGTCCAGGGCTTCAACGAAAACCTGAGCGTGCTGTGCATGGTGGGCGTCTACGCCGCCGTGATGGCGCTGGGCGTGCCGATCGTTCCGCTCATGGTCGGCTTCGGCCTGCTGGTCGCGGCCGCGATGGCGGCGATCATCCGGCGCCATCTGCAACAGGGTCCGTCCGGCCTGCCAGGTGACCGGCTCGATGCCCCGGAGCCCTGAGGGCGCGGCGTCCCCGAGCAAGGTCGTCGATCAGGACAGCCCGCTGCGCGCGGGAAGAAGACCGTCGTCCTCGCTCAGCCCGGTGCTGCTGTTGATGGCCCCGCCGAGCACGCCTTCGAGCTGCACCACGATGCGATCCCAACCGAGATCGCTCATGCTCGCCCGTGCGCAGATGCCCAAGCGCCGGCGCGCCAGCGGATCGCCCGCCAGCCGCTCGGCGTGGCGCACGAAGGCCGGGCTGTCGTCCAGCGGGGCCAGCAGGCCGTTCTCGCCGCTGCGGATCAGCTGCGCCGCCGCCGCGTGGTCGAAGGCCACGACCGCCAGCCCGCTGGCCATGGCTTCCGGCGTGACATTGCCGAAAGTCTCGGTCATGCTGGGAAAGAGGAAGGCGTCGCCCGATGCATAGTGCGCGGCCAGGTCTTCGCCCGAGCGCGTGCCGGCGAAGACGGCGTAGGGGCAGCGCCGCTCCATGGCCTTGCGTGCCGGCCCGTCGCCCACCCACACCAGCCGCGCATCCGGGTTCACGGCCCGCATGGCCTCGAAGGCCGTCACCACCGCGGCGAGATTTTTTTCCGGCGCCAGGCGCCCGACATACAGCGCCACCAGCGTGTCATTGCCGGCACCCCAGCCCTGGCGCAATGCCTCGCTGCGCCGTTGTGGATGGAACAAGGTCGTGTCGATGCCGCGCGGCAGCACGCCCAGGTTGTCGAAACCACGCTTCGCCAGGTCGCCGCGCAGGGCCTCGGTCGGCACCATGGTGCACAGGGTGCGGTTGTGGAAGCTGCGCAGGTAGGCCAGGATCGTCGCTTCCAGCCAACCGACGCCGTAGTGGCGGGTGTAGGCCTGGAAGTTGGTGCGGAAATCCGAGCACACCGGCAGGCCCAGTTGCCGCGCCGCTTGCAGGGCCGACCAGCCGAGCGGTCCTTCGGTCGCGATGTGCACCACGTCCGGCCGCTGCTCGCGCCACATCGCAAGCAGCCGCTGCCGAGCGGGCAGCCCCATCTTCAGGTGCGGGTAGCGCGGTATCGGCAGGCCGCGCACGAGCATTTCGCGAAGGCGAGGCGCGCTGCGCGGCCGGTCCTGCGCATGCTGGCGCGGGCGCACCAATTGCAGTTCATGGTGGCGCTCGAGCAGGCCGCGCACCACCCGCTCGACACTGAGGGAGACGCCGTTCACTTCGGGCGGATAGGTCTCGGTGACCACGGCGATGCGCAACAGGCGGTGCGGTGCAGGCGACATGGGAATCTCCATGCGCGCATGGTGCCCACCGCACGCAACAGTTCGATGACAGCGACGTATTTCCGTCACCGTTTTTTCACGCGGCGCGTTCACCATGCGGCAAGTCAAACTCGGGAAACTTCAATGAAGAATTTTTTGCACGCCCTCGAGATCCAGCGCTGGGATGACCATCGCTACTACCACCACAGCCGGATCAACCAGTCGCTGCATCTGCTCAGCGCGCTGGCCTTCGTGGCGGCGTATGCCATGTTGTTCATCGATCCGGCCTGGGCCGCGCTGCTGGCCTGGCTGGTGTCGATGACCAGCCGGCAGGCGGGGCATTTCTTCTTCGAGCCCAAGGGCTACGACCAGGTCAACCACGCCACCCACGAGCACAAGGAAGAGATCAAGGTCGGCTACAACCTGCGCCGCAAGGTGGTGCTGATGGCGCTGTGGGCTGCCGCGCCGGTGGCGCTGTGGATCGATCCGACGCTGTTCGGCCTGGTCGAGCCCCAGCCCGGCCTGGCAGGCTTCGCGCACAACCTCGGCCTGGCCTGGCTGGTGCTCGGCGTCGGCGGCCTGCTGTTTCGCACCGTGCACCTGTTCTTCCTGAAGGATGTGCAGACCGGGCTGGTGTGGATGACCAAGATCCTCACCGATCCCTTCCACGACATCATGCTGTACTACAAGGCGCCGCTCCACCTGCTGCGCGGCGAGCTGATCGATCCGATGGCCCATGTCCAGCATGGGTGATGGGTTCGCGAACAGGTTCTCAGAAGCGCTCGCGCAGCATCTCGCGCAGGATCCCTCGCCGGATGGCCTTGTTGGTCGCTGCGGGTGGATGCCACCACCAGCCGTCCTGCTGCATCTCGCGCGCGGCGGCGACGAAACGCCGGACCACCTCTTCGAACTGCGCGTCGGAATAGTCGAGGCTGAAGATCAGCCGCCCCGTCCCGACCCAGCTCAGGGCCAGCCCGTGCGCGCGCAGGTAGAACTGCAGCATCCAGTTGTAGCGCGATGCGCCGGTGTAGAACACGCTCCAGATCGACGACAGGTTCGCCACCTGCACCGGCAGCCCGGCCTCCTGCAGCTGCGCATTGAGCATCTCCGCGCGCCGGTTCCAGCGTTCGTCCAGTCCGACGTAGCACTGCTGAATCTCCGGCTCCGCCAGGCGCTCGAGAAAGACCTGCATCGCGCCCATCACGTAGGGATGCGCATTGAAGGTGCCGCGGGCAAAGCAGATGTCGGCCGGTCGTTCCTCGTCGAAGCGCTTCATGAGGTCGCCGCGCCCGCAGACCACGCCCACCGGCAGGCCGCCGCCGAGCGTCTTGCCATAGGTGACCATGTCGGCGCGGACACCGAAATATTCCTGGGCGCCCCCCGGCGCCAGCCTGAAGCCGACGAATATCTCGTCGAAGATCAGCACGATGCCGCGCGCGGTGCACACCTCGCGCAATTGCTGCAGCCAGGCCGCGTACGCTGCGCGATCGAAACTGGCGCGGCGGCCGCTGTCGACCAGCGACGAATCGGCGGGCGCGCCGCTGTTCGGATGCAGGGCCTGCAGCGGATTGACCAGCACGCAGGCGATGTCGCGCCGCGTGCGCAACACGTGCAGGCTGTCGGCGTGCATTTCCTTGAGCGTGTAGGTGTCGCGCGCGGGCTGCGGATTGCCCAGGCCCGGCTGCACATCGCCCCACCAGCCGTGGTAGGCGCCGCAAAAGCGCACCAGGTGGCTGCGCCGCGTGTGGTAGCGCGCCAGCCGCACGGCCTGCATGACTGCCTCGGTGCCCGACATGTGGAAGGACACCTCGTCCAGCCCCGAGATCGCGCGCAACCGTTCGACGTTGAAGGCCACGCTGGGGTGGTAGGCGCCCAGCACCGGCCCGAGCGCGGCGGCGCGGGCGCTGCCTTCGGCGATGCATTGCTTGTAGAAGTCGTAGCCGAACAGGTTGACGCCGTAGGAGCCCGAAAGATCGTAGAAGACGTTGCCGTCGGCGTCGGTCACGGTGACGCCTGCCGATGCCGTGAGGAAGCTGCCGACCTTCAGGTGCTCCTGCACATGGCGGCTGTACTGGAAGGGCACCCGGTAGGCCGACGTGAACTGCAAGTCGGACAGCCCGGCCTGGGTACGCTGCGTCAGCTTCACCGTTTGCGCGTAGCGGGCCCGGAACTGGGAACTCAGCCGGGCGAAGCCGGCCCGGCGCGCGGCCACCACCTCGGGCGGCGCGTCGTCGGACTGGAAGAAGCGCACATCGTCGTACGCGTAGCCCGGCACCAGCGCCGCCACGCGGCGCGCCATGCGTGCGTGGCCCGTCAGCGACGGATGCTTGGCCTGCGACAGCTCGAGGCGTCGCTTGGCCGCCGGAACCGTCATGGCCAGGACGGCCAGGCCGATGCCCGAGAGGGTCAGGGTCGTGGTGATCATTGAATTCGAAGCTGTGGCGACCTCCACGATGTACCACCGGGAATTGACCAGCGCATGAATCTCGCCACTCGCCTCACGCGGCTGCGTGACCGCCTGCTGCAGCAGGAGGACCTCAACTTCCTGCTCACCAACCGG